>CAIWIS010000655.1 GCA_903912795.1 uncultured Bacteroidales bacterium | reverse complement strand
CACCCCGGCCATCTAAATTAAACATTTCTAACTATTAGATTTAGTTCATTGGACTTCAGCTATCGAAATATTTTTGGCTTTAAATGCATTTTTATTAAATGTATCGATAAAAATTTCTTGAACAATTTCTCCTTTTAAGTTTTTGATTACAATATTATCTATATAAACAGTCGCTTTACCCATTCCATTGAATTTATAAGTAAGGCCAAATTGAGTAAATTTAGTGGGGGCAAAGGAACTTAAACCAACTGCAATATGCTTCCAGTTATTATCCAAAACGGTTGGCGATTGAAGTAATTTACCATTCGAATCAACTCCCAGATTACCACTAAAAATAGTGTTATTTGCCTTTAAAGGAGACAAATAACAGAATGAAAGTTTTGCCTGTGTATCCACTTTAATATCGTACTCTATATAGGTATCAGGAAGTACTTTAAACTCCTTAACAAACAAGAAAAGTGTCTGCTTTTTAGAATCATCCGATGAATTGTTTTCAAATTCTATCATCAATGCATTGCCTGACGGTTTCGGTTTTTGGGCAACAATAGGTAGTGGTAAATGTGTAGATGCAACACCCATTTTACGACATTCTATATCAATCTGTTTCAACATTTGTGTCACAACTTCTGGGTTTGAAACCGAAACATTTTTGGTTTCGCTAATGTCATTCACCATATCGTATAATTCAACCTTGTTGTAATATCTGAACAACTTCCATTTATCCGAACGAAGCACATCATGGTCTCTCCATGTCCAATAATAGAATCGTTCGACTTGTGGTTTGGCAGTGCCTTTAATGTTTTCTACTAAAGAAACACCATCCAGATTTTTTGGCATTGTTTGTTTGCTTTTGGTCAACGAAGTTAAAGTCGGAAACACATCAAGGAACCCACACATATCCGGCACTTCTTTTACGGTGTTTGGTAATACCAATTTAGGTATCATCATTGCTGCCGCAGAATGAATTCCACCTTCATACATAGAATGTTTGAAGCCTCTGAAAGGTGCATTATTTCCAAAAACAGGAACGCCGCCATTATCACAGAAAAACAATACAATAGTGTTCTCCAACTGCTTCGTTTTTTTGAGGTAGTCCATTATTTTACCAACATTGTCGTCGAGCGAAATTTTCACGGCAGAATAAAGCATAGCCTTCTCCTCTGGCGAAAGAGGCTCTACTTTTTGTAACCATGTTTCATCTTTATATTTTTGGGCATTGAATTTCAGAAATGGAGGTGCATCGTCTAACGAGACAACCCTATAATCATGCATTGACCTCATTTTTAAAACTTTATCACGAATAGATGCCGGAACTCTTTTCAAAGCTTCTTCGGTAACATTCAACGGTGTATGTACCGCATTGAAAGGCACATAGCAGAGATATGGTCGATTTTCACGTTGACTTTTGGTCATAAAGTCAATCGCATATTTCGATATCAAATCGGTAGAATAATCCATTTCATCTTCCACCTGTTTATCGTCATGATACCAACCTGTCCACGCCTTCGTAAAATAATCAATACCACCGGCATAAAAACCAACAAAGCTGTCGAAACCATATTGATTAACAGTGATTGCATCTTTTTTTCGCAGGGGCGATTCGCTGTTGTGCCATTTCCCGAAAAGTCCAGTTTTGTAGCCTTCCTTCTGAAAATAATTTCCTATATTCGGGAGTTTTGGGTCTAAATCGCCACCAACTTCGGGTGCTTGACCAATACGTAAAGGGTTTATCCCAGTAAGCAAGCCTCCACGGGTAGGGCTACTAACATTGCAGGTCATGAAGTTATTGAAGCGCACTCCATTATTGAAAATCTTATCAATATTGGGAGTTGGCGTATCACTACCGGTATAACTTAAATCGCCATGACCCATATCATCGGCTAAAATAATAACGATATTTGGTTGAGTTGTTTTTTGTGCTACTGCGGCGGTGTACAAAGAACTAAAAGCACTAAGCAATAATATGTTAGAACAAGTTGTTTTTTTCATTTATCTGTAATATAAAAAGTTACAATTTTCATTTATTGATTTCTCAATTTATTATTATAACGCATCGTGATTTTCGAGAATTGGGCTTTCGACTCACCACCAATTATAAATCCCACTCTTGGAGAATATCCCCATTGAGCCACAAAAGAACCATCTACTGTACCTGTATTATTTACTAAAACAGCGTTCCAGGTAGTACCATTTTCCGACCAATAAAACCTGAAATATCTACCACTAATGGCTTCGAATTTCAATAAAACAGATTTACTATTTTTAATCTTTTGTATGGCTAAAATATCTTTTACTCCTTTACTGACTTTGTAAAGCACCAACTCCGAATGGTCAATCTTTAATGCAATATGGTTTTGCTGATCGCTGTAAATGCCTATTCCTGAGTGTGTTTGAATTGGTATAATATGAGTAGATAATTCATAATCACCTGATTTTGGTCGTAAACCGACGAACGTTGTTGTCTTTTGGTTGTTGGTAATATCCAAACAGCTGTTTTTGATTTTTATCAAAGGTTTTGGATAATTGACATCCCATTCCCAAAAATCAAGATTTTTATTGGTTGAGAAATCATCTTCCCAAATAGACTCATTCGTTTGAATTGTATTTTTAAATGGAACATCCGAAGTTATCGAAGGATTTTTCCCTGACTTGAAAGAAGGCCATCCTGTTTCATTGTTCCAAACGACCTCATCGAGCATTCCCTGACGTCCAATATATTCGAAATCAACTCCATTATAAGCATGATACAAATAAAAATAACGTTTATCTGGAGTATCAACCAGTGTACCATGTCCGCTACATTTCCATACGCTGCCACCTTCCAATATCGGATTTCCGGCATACTGCTCCCAGCCGCTTTTCAGGTTTTTTGAACGCGACACCATCACCCGATAATCACATTTATTGTCGCAACAACCTCCTATTGAATAGAAAAGATAATAAAACTCTTTGTGTTTTATTAAACAAGGGCCCTCGTCACCAGCACCTTTCCAACCTTTTGTGTGGTCAGTTAGCGTAAACGTTTCTCCAGCCAAATGAAGCCCATCAGCACTCAATTCCGATGCTAAAATTTCAATTTCCCGTCCTTTTGTCAAACCGTAGGCTTTCCAGCAGATATAGCTTTTACCATCATCATCTTTAAAAACAAAAGCATCAATAGCTTCTTCGCCCCATTCAATGATAATGCCGTAATCCGTAAATCCTTTTCGGATATCCTTTGTTGTGGCAACTCCTATACAGGCCACCCGATTGTCTTTCCGTTTTGTGGTATAATAGACATAAAAAACGCCATCTTGATAATAGAGCTCCGGTGCCCAAAAATTATCCGAAGCCCATTGAGGCGGATCCTGAAAAACTGCTCCTATTTGCTTCCAGTTAACCAAATCTTTCGATTCATATATAGGATAATTGGGGGCAAAATCAAAACTTGTACCAGCAGCATAGTACGTTTCCCCAACCCTAATAATAGTAGGGTCCGGAAAGTCTCCTTTTATTACCGGGTTCAAATATTGATTTTGAGCTTTACAAATACTTATATTGCAATACGTGAAGATAATAATGGCACCAAATACAATGAGGTGAGAATGCAGTTTTATAACAGCTTTATTTTTCATTATTATCCCTTTTTTAATTTCTCTTATGAAGATTAAATTAATTCAATACATTTCTTTTACCCAAGCCTGAAGCCCTAATTCTATGTTTGCAGTATTATCGGTTTTAAGTTGTATCGAAAAAATATTCTGACCTTTGTGCATGCTCTTCAGAACTGCTCCCGAGAGACTGAAACGTTGTAATTTACCACTGCATTTGATATTTTCACCGACATTCAGGCCATTCAAATAAAACGATGCCTGACCTTTGAACTTGTACGTTAATGTCAGTAATGATATTTTATCGAAACTTACTTCAAACGTTTTTCGCAAGTAGAGGTCATCTACCCTACCATTTGTATTTACTGCAAATGATGCAGAATCCTCACCGTAAGCCAAATATCCATTCTGAGCAAATTGAAAAGTTGAATCATTTTTAAACCACTCCTTACTTTGTACCTTATCTGTCATCGACCAGGGAAAACCTAGTTTACCATTCGGAATCAACTGTTTCTGCTTCATTACCGTCTCATCTTTTGTCCCCAAAGGCTGAAAATATCCTTTTTTATTCACCTCCATGGGTACTATACCCGGTTGCTCGTAAAAAGGAGAATTACTATCAAAGCCAAACATGGTGGCATACCATTTTCCATCTTTGGATTGAATGTAATTATTATGTCCGCCATGTGGAATAGCAAGATAAGGAGAACTATAGGGACCATAAGGGTTCTCCGCAGAACCTACAATACTAGAATATCCAAATTCATTAATATTCTCGGCACAAGTGATATAATAAGTTGAACCATTCTTAAACATCGAAATACCCTCAAAACCGATATAACCTCCCTCCTTTGTTTTTAAAATACGAGGAGTTTCAGCAAGATCAGACATGTCGCTTTTCATCAAAGCAATATACAGGTTCTTATAGATTAGGTAGGTTTTTTTGTCGGTATCCTGAAACAATGATGGATCAATGTAGTTAGTCAATTGTCTGTTCAGAAAGTCTTTGTAAGGTCCCTGGGGTTTTCCGGTAGTACTTTTCAACAATCCAATGAATTGCGCATTTGTTGAATAAACAATATAATAATCTCCATCTATATAATGTATTTCAGGCGCCCAAAGTGAGATTTTATTCATGTTTTTTTTTGCCTTCTCCTTCAACCATTCCGGTGCCTCTTTAAATGACCAGACATTCCCGAGAAATTCCCATTTCTTTAAATCTAAAGATCGATAAACAGGTATACTTCCATCGTTTCCGATCCAAAAATCTGGATATCCACCTGTTCCAGTCACATAATACGCACCATCGTGCCCTTTCGTAATCGCGAATTGAAATATCCATGATAGGATATAAATGACGAACAATATCATTTGCAGTAGGCAAAGCGGGCATTTCGGTTGGAACAGGATTAATAAACCCAATCAAGCCCATATCAAAAAAGTTCTTTTTAGAGCCACCCAATTCAACACTCACAATATTATCTAAATCCCGAAATGTTTCTTTATTGCTTGGTTCAACCGTTATATAGCCATTCGATGATTGTTCTGATTTGTAAATTTCCACTCCATTTACCAAAACGCGGGCAGAACCGGTGTGTGCAATTCGTAAAACAATCTTGCTCGGTCTACCTCCTTGCTGATGGTATTTTCTGCGCACCCAAAGATTTCCATCCGACCATTTTGTTCTACATTTTACTCCAGCTATTGTAGTGTTTCCTATCGGGAAATCGCCTGTTTGCCAGCTTTGATTGTTATTGGCATCCGTAATCCAATTCAATTCAGGCACTGAGGTTTTAAAAAACCACTTTTGTGGTGCTTTCTCTCCCGATCGAATAAGATAACGCTGAGGTACGAACGCACTCAATTTATCACTTATTGACTGATCGGATTTCGAAGTGTTTAACGCCTGACCTATCAACTGCACATTGACAAGGATACAGATTGAAAGAACACTCAATAGATTCTTTATTTTTCTCATTTACAATTATTTATCCAATTAATAATTGGGAGTGTTTGATTAAAGTATTATTTACGAATTCCAATTTCAAACAATAGCCTTTATTACTAAAGGCTATCGTTTGATTCCGGAATTAATTCTCTATTGCTGTTTTTAGTTGCTCATCAAAAGCTTTGTTATTGCTTTCCATTGTTACACGAATACTTCCCTGATTAGGTTGTGTAAACGAATCGCTCACCGCTTTTATCAGAAATTGATTCCATCCTTGTTTTAACGGAATGCTATTGTATGTTATTCTTTTTCGGCTTTCCTCTTTATCAGCTTTTGTCACTTTTAAAGGTCGTCCATTCATCAATACCTTTGCATCGCTGTTTACGGTTATTTGAAGTGTAACCTGTGGTAAGTCGGGACCTGAATTCAGCAAATCGCTCAAATCGACAGGTGAAAATACCCAGTAACTGAAATAGGTAGTAAAAACCGTTTCAGGACCCGCTTGAGCCATCTTCTTGAAAATAAATAAGTCTTCACCCACATTGGTTACCATTTTCCAGAGCATTCCGGCTTCTTTTGTATTTTGCTTTGGTTTTACTGTTTCTTCTGGAATGTATTTGGTCGACATGGTAGTTGCCAAATCTTCACTGCCAAAACGACCTAATGATAATGCACGAACCAATACTTTACCCGAAAATGCTGATACCGTTAAATCTTGTTTTGGATTGAGTTTCAAACCAATATTCTTAAATAGTTTACTGTACATATTCACGTGATTAGCACTAATCCCTTCTAATTCAATGGTTGAAACCAAATAGTTCCCTTTCCCTTGTTTGAATTCTGCCAACACCGGAGTTTGTTTATTTTCAAGTTCCGAGCGATAAACACTGATGGTTTTAGAATACTCGCCACCCGTATTCCATCTTATCCATTCGGTATTATTACGGAGCAACAAACTATTCCCTTTGACAATAAAATCGCCTTTTAAAGTGTAATTGCAAATCGTTTTATTCACGGCATCTTCGGCAAAATAGAGTTCTTTATAGGATATGGAAGCCGCTCTAGGATCATTCAAATTTGGAACTAACGAAGAAGCTTTATCGGGCACGCACTGTACGGTTGTTGGCAAAATCTGATTAGCTAGGGCTGCTTTCTCTGTAGTTAATCCTACCAATAATACTGTACCACCATTGCTAATCACCTTATCTGAAGCCTTTTTTACATCCCCTATTGTTTTTTCGTCTATTGTCGCTACATCGATAATAAGGAACTTATTTAATTTGTCGGATTCCATCAAAGGTACACCAATCGATTTTAAGTTTGAATAAATCCGGGTTTGTTTATCACCCATAAAACCAACCTGATCAATCGGGTTATTTATTTCCGGTTCTTTTATTTCATTCATCTGTTTGTCACGTTGATCCCATTTGCAAGCTAGTGAGCCATCAGGCGCCATAGCAGATTGCATGGCAGTGTAAAGCGGATACGGATTTAATATGGGTAATGTTGGATCGTAGCCCGGATTTAGTGTTGTTGAATAAGGTGCAATACGCTCGGGCTGAATACCAGGCTTACCTTCTACATAAGGTTCAAAGAATACGCCATCGGTCAATTTTAGCACTTTGGCTGCTGGATTCTTCAATCCTAATGGCAATGGTTTTAATCCATGCCAAACCAAATTCCAAACGTTTAAAACATCGGCACTATCTTTTCGTAAGGTTCTGATAAGGTTATAATCTTCAATGGCTAATCCATCCATACGGTCGTTGAAACTGCGGTATGCTCTGTCGCCAACAAATGGTTCGTAATATCCGGCTTTCCCATAATAGGAGCTACCTCCTTCTGTAACACCCCACGGTTTATTTTTGGGGATTACATCGCTATAAGCTCCTCCGGTATGAATGGTATAAACATTCAATCTACCATCCAAATCTTTATCGCCATCGCTTTGTACCCAATCGCGGGTAGGGTCTAATCTTTTGGCTATTTTCGTCAAATCAAATATCTTATCATAAACCTTTTGTTGAAAATCAGGGTCGTTTTTAGCTTGCCAAATCAATACGCAACGGATTTCGTTGGACACACTCCAACCCATGACGGAAGGGTGATTTCGATCTCTGCGAACTAAACTTTCAATATGCTTCTGATTACGTTCCCAAAACAAGTCTGATTCGTAGTTGAACCCGACATGGCTACCGAAAATTCCGCTCTCGTCCATCAACAACATTCCCATCTCATCTGCCATGTCGTAGAAAAACGAAGGATAAGGCATTGCATGTGGTCGAACCAGGTTGACGTGTGCATCTTTTGCAATGGTGTACCACGCCCAAGCATATCTTCTTGTTAGTGTTGGGATACCCGTAAAGTGCCATCCTTCGTGCATCAACTGCTCACGTCTTCCATTAAGCATAACGTGCCCATTCTCAATCTTAATATCGCGCCATCCAAAACGTTGATAGTATTTATCAATCGTATTTTTGCCTGTTTGCAATTGAGCAACCCCTGCATAGAGATTTGGATTTCCTCGTGTCCAAAGTTCCCATTTTTTCAATCTTCCTTTTACATCGGCTTTAAGGGTAATGTTCTTCTTCTGATTTGGTTCTAAAACTACTTTTGCCGACGACAATTTCATTGCCTCTTCACCCAATGACCACGAAATTTCCGGAGCCAATAGCATATTCTGTTTTGAGATGTCTGTTTTATTTATCCATTCATAAATCGGCAATTGTACCTGAACTTCTTGTTTCTTACCGCTATTATTAACAAGCTCCACATCTACCAACAAAACATCCTGTTTCACTTGAGGCTGAAAGAATATATCGGCAATATATACATTCGGTTTTGCTAACATAAACACATCCTGCCAAACACCAATAGCATCCATTAGCCAAAAACTACCCGTAGGGTAAGTTATTGCACCATATTTCCCTTTCAGATTATTTAATTTAGCATCACGTATACCCAACAGAATTTCATTTTCTTTACCCCATTCTATGGCTTCGGTAATGTCATATTCATTGGGTAATGCGTTCTCAAACTGCTGAGCAATTTCCTTATTATTAACCATGATGCGACAATCTCCTGCTACTGCTTGTAAACGAAGTGAGATTGTTTTCCCTTTCCATGACTCTGGAATAGTTACTTTTTTTCTCAACCAACCCATTTTGGCAGTATTCCAACTTTCGGGATACGAAGGATAAGTACGACTATCCATACCTCCACCTGTTTTGTCGTGTAGTATCGAATTAGCATTCCAGGGTGAAGGGATTTTAATTTTTACTTTCTCCCATTTGCTATCTTCAGGCATAGTCAGTTCCGGCGGAACTCCCAAATCTCTTTTCCAATTACCTGGTACTTTCACGAGTTGAAACTCCCAATAACCATTTATACATATTTCTTCCCGATAGGGTTTTTCCGGGGCTTTTACCCAACCTTCGGCTGGTGCCATATCGCGAGTGAATTTTACGCCTTGTCCAAAAGAGAACAAAACTACCAATGAGAATAATGCGGCAAGTGTGATTCTAATTTTCATTTTAATATTTTGCTTATATGTAATACATTTTTTCTAAATAACTGAAATACTACCAAGTGACTGTCTGCTTGGTATAACTGGGTTGATTACT
The DNA here is from genome assembly GCA_903912795.1 of uncultured Bacteroidales bacterium. Lineage (GTDB taxonomy): Bacteria > Bacteroidota > Bacteroidia > Bacteroidales > Paludibacteraceae > Paludibacter. Next base: position 8,558 of record CAIWIS010000655.1, on the reverse strand, counting down.
ATGTAAATCGCCATTTTTGTCTATCCAAAAAGGATCTATACCCAAAAACTCAACCCGGTAGGGACCTTTTAGTTTAGCGCCTTTTGTTCCGTTAGGAAAAAAGTCTTTGTACCGGTGGTCGGGATTTTTATCATCATAAGGAAGTTCCACATGACAACAAATCCAATCCCGTCCATCAGGTCCTTTAAAAATGGTATTATGTCCACAGCCTAAATACGGGCTTTTGGGGTCGCCATTGAATTTTGGATTACTCTTATTCTGAGCGCCATAGAAAGGACTATTTGCTCCCTTAGTGTACGGACCCAATGGGCTTTTTGCCATAGCATACCCTATTTCGTATCCTCTTGTGTTTGAAGAGTACAACAAGTAGTAAGTCCCATTTCGTTTGAAAACCATAGGGCCTTCGATAATTCCGGCATCCCATTTCCCCGGTTCGCGATTAATTAGTTTCTTCTTTTCTCCGATAAGCTCCATTTTTTCTAAATCCACTTCGCAACCCGATATATCAGAGACAAAAAGGTAGGTACGACCATCATTGTCTGTAAACAAACTTCCATCATTTGCATTTGACCATATCGGTTTTTCTGTAGTCACAATTTTGTAAGGACCGTCGATTATATCAGAGACTGCCACGCCGACATTCATACTTTTGTATATCGTTTTACCGCTCAAATCCTGACAATTAAAAGTCATATAATATTTTTTACCCTTCTTGTGAATTTCAGGTGCCCAAAATTTCTCACGATACCAAGCTCCTTCAGGCACATTTTTACTGTCAATTAATATTTTATGAAAAGTCCAATTAAGTAAATCTTTCGAGCGCCACATTTTCACGCCAGGCGATAAATCATCCCCATTTCGAGAACCCCAAAACGGTGGTGCACTACCAATTAAATAATATCCTCCATCGTAAGGAATAATCTGAGGGTCGCGAATGGCAGGAATATCTTTACTAATTATCGGATTTTGATACGTAAATGCACGTTTACTCAATTGACTGAATGCGAAAATAGTCGTAAGCTGGTTGATTACTAAAAAAATTAGTAACTTTCTCATAATGTTTATTGCCATATCTATTTTTTAATTATTTTTTCTCTCAAAACTTACATAATATGCACCACACAATGCGTTACCTGCATTATCTGAAAACCAAGCTTGAAAGTGGTTTTTACCTTTTGCTAATTTCATCTCAAGCTCAATGTATTTGGCGTCAACTACTGAGTTTACATCAATTGGCGCAGCTTGATTGAGTACTACACTTCCTTTAGCAATAGCAAGTGCTTTCCCAGGTACAAGCTTAGTTCCCCCAATAGCCTGTTCAGGTCCAGCAAGCGTTAATGCTCTGTTTAAATGAAAAGGCCATCGACTCAGTTTTACTGTATAATTTCCTGCCTGAGCTACATCGATGAAAAAGGTACCTCCACGCGGCGCACCTGCTGCCTCGGCAACTCTCGATCGATTGTCCACATCAACACCTAGCCAGTTATTGCAGGTAAGTGTAACAGGATTTTCAAACTTTGAACCAATCACAACCGGAATAAGCTCATCCACTCCTCCGGCAAGTTTAGACCACCATTGGTCATAGTAGTTTTTCATTTTATCAAAAATAACAGTATATGCAATTGCCACATTCTTTTTCTGACCCGGGTCTGTACTTACATCGTACAACTCTTTTCCATTAACCAAACGCCACGATTTCCAAACCACACAGCCGTCGCTTTTAGTCGGCTTGTCTCTTCCTCCATATTGAACTACAAACATTCTGTCGTCAAAATTATTCTTGGTATTTTTCAATAATGGTTTTAGGCTTGTACCATCAAATTGAGCTTTAGCGGGTTGCTTCATCCCAATCATATCGATAAATGTAGGTAACAAATCTTGAATCTGAGTTGCCTCCTCTATCGTTCTTGCTTTCCCAATTTTACCATCCGGCCATCTAAAGAAGCATACAGCTCTATGTCCGCCATCGTAATTGACCCCTTTTCCTCCCCGCATATTGGCATTATAAATTTTCAACCCTCCGGTACCTCCATTATCGTTCATCACAATTACTATGGTATTCTCTTTCAATCCATTTTTCACGAGCCACCGCTCGAGCTTATCCATATTACTATCTATATTCTTAATCATTCCAAAAAATGCAGCAGTATTATTATCTAATCCTTGTTGTTTATAGAAGTTATAATCATCTTCGGGTGCGAAGAATGGACCATGTGGCGTGTTTGTAGATAGATAGGTAAAAAAGGGCTTCCTCTTTTTATTCATATCGCTCATCCAACTAATAGCTTCATCGAACCAGAAATCGGTACAATATTTATCAGATAATTTTTGTTTAGTACCGTCAAGGTATCGAACTTTATAATAGTCATTATCGTATTCCGCTTCCGAAGCCAGTCCCCAACCTTTGAACCAAACACATTTATCAAATCCTCTATCCATAGGTCTATCCGGATAGTTATCACCCAAATGCCATTTACCAAATATCCCTGTTTGATACCCATTATCTTTGAAAATCTGTGGCATAGTTGGAATATCTCTTTGCATTAGGTTCCGCCCCGCAGGAACCATACAAGCTTTGTTGTGCATGGCATCCATTCCTGTCAGTAGTTGTCCACGTGTGGGTGTACTTACCGGTGCCACATGGAAATTACTAAAGCTGACACTCTCGTCGTGAAGCTTATCAAGGTTTGGTGTTTTTAGGACAGGATTTCCATTGCATGAAAAATCTCCAAAACCCTGGTCATCGGTAAGTAATACTATGACATTTGGTTTCTGTTGTGAAAGAGTTGGCAATGTGGCTGCAACAATCATATTGGCAATCAATAAACCTTTTTTATTGTTCAAAATTTCCATCATAATTTCTTTTTTGTATTAAATTCTTATATTTACATACTTTACAAATCAAACGATAATCAAATTGATAAGGCAAAAGTATCATACAATAATTAATATTAGATTAAATCTAGATTAATGTCGCAAATATATTAATGTATTTTTGGGTTCTTGTTTTTAGGATTACTTTTTCCACTATATCAGATAGGTTTCTTCCTTTATAAAATGTAAAAAGTTTCAGAATGTATTATTAGTAGTGTTCAAATATAATCAAACCCGACTCTCATGATAAGAATCGGGTTCGACAAGCACTATATATCAAGGCAAAACTGCCAGAAAAGCAAAGTATTAATTTAGTTTTTTAAAAGATTACATTTGGAATTGAGTATTTATTTATTAATCACCATAAACTGATCAAACGATTCATTATAGGATGACCCCATTAAAGTTTTATATTCTTCCAAAAACTTATCAAAGTATTGTTTGGCTTGTCCTTTTTTACCAAGATTATACAAGGAATAAACTTTAAGTTTTGCTGCTTCCTCGTCAATGTTGTCATGTAAAAGTATTGTATCTGCAATTCGCAACAACAATATTAAATTGGAGCTTATAGCAGTATTTTGAGAAAGTTGAGTGAGCGTTTCAATAACTAAGTTTGTATATTCACCTTTAAAACTATCCAACCATTCATCCTGAAAGTTAGGTAGCAAAACCCCTCTTGAAGCAATATTTACAAATTCGTGAACAAAATCTAAGTTTAATTGCTTTTGCTTTTTTATCAAATCGATCAAATACATTACATTTTTATAGTCACAAAAAACACCTTTGCCTATTTGTATCGACCAATAACTATTTTTATTAACAAGTTCTAAGTTTCCAACCTTTTTCAACAACAGCCTTAATTTACTAAAGTTTACACCTCTATTATTTCGTGCACTGTCCAGGTCTTTATCGTACCACAAAATATCTGTAAGCTCTTGTGAAGAAATACCCTGTCCATTTTTCACCGTATATAGAATTATTAACACAAACAATTGACTGATTGTTGGAGAATATCTGCCAGTAACGTTAATACCATCAACATCTACCACTTGAAAGCACCCCAACAGATTGACTGATGATGGTTTTAGTTCTATTTCGGGAACATTGTATTCGAATTTCAAGGCCTCCTCATCTAAATTTATTATACTATTATTTACTTTAACTTTTCTTCTTCTAATATAAAAATATAGAGGAATAAGCAATACCAGAAAAAACAAGTAATACCATTTCCAAAATGAATGCGAGTCCACTAGTTGCAAAACATCACTATCTTGTAGAGGTGGGTATGCAATTGAATATACCGAAACATCTGATGTGCTGTTTTTTGATACAGAGGTTATTGCAATAAGTTTCGAAGATTTGGGACTATAGAATAAATCACAATATGATTCAACATCTTTAAATTTATAGGGTATAGAATCACCAAGTATTTTATATCCTGGTTTTTCAATTGACAGCTCCATTAATTTTATATTTGTGGAGTATTTAACATTTGAATATACCAAATTATAGAAGACCCCCTTTTCTTTATTAACAACCAGGGAATTTGAATTTGTAAAATGCTCTTTGGGGCTGTTTAACTCCCACATTTTTTTCACTTTCATGGTTTGTAAATTGATTTTATACAAATCATAAAAATTACGAGGGTACTGCTCTTGTTTTCCAGTTATACTTCCATAACCTCCAAAATATAGTAATTCACCATTACCAAGACTTCCCAAACTCCCTAAATATCGAGGTGGAATTTGTGAAGAGAGATCATGGTGTTTCCATTCTTTTTTAATAAACGAATACCGCATAAGATCACCACTATAAATATGATAACCATATCCTCCAATAGTAATTAAAGTGCTATCTTTCAAATCTAAATATTTACTATGATGCCAAAACTGAGGGAGTATAAATTTAGAATCTACATTTGACCATTCATTCTTTTGAAAATCAAATATGGCTGGATTTGTATTGTCAAATGAATAAGAAACTAGTCTATGAGTGTTTTTATCATAAATAAGCTGATTTGCCAGAGAATTATAGACCTCACCTTTTTTTGATTTGTATGATTCAATTTTTTCGGAATTAACATTATAAATAATTACTGAATTCCTATTTACGATAAACAACCGTTCGTTTTCGTCGTCAAAAGCAATTTGTGGCTGTGCTTGATTGAAAGGCAAAACTAAATGAGCTTTTTTTTGCCATTTTATATGCTTATCTATTTCCCAAACTGCATTTGAACAGTTTGCCTTTTGATTTACACATTCATCATAAACCTTATCGATAGAATGCTCCCGTAGTTTCCAATTTCGAAGAACTTCTTTCTTTTCATTAAAAATCACAATATCCCGAATCGTCATTGGAGAAACATCTGTCGTATAAAATACAGCATGATTGTTACCCCCAAAATACACATCCACACTTTTAAATTTATCTGATTCAAAAAATGTTGATTTTACAAAATCATTTATTCTCAATGAAATTTGTTTTGTTTTGGGATTATAGCTGAAATTAATTTGTAGCCAACCGTCTTCTTTAAAATTTTTCAAGTCGGATTTTCGAATCTGAATTAATGTTTTTATGCCAAATACTAACGAGAATAAATTCGATTCAGATATATTTGAAACTAAATCGAAGTTTACGCTATCATTTCCAATAATCCGATAAACATACCCGAAATTATTTAGCTCTCTTCTAAGCTTTATCTCAAACTGGATAGAGAATCCATTCGGCAAATCCAACTTTTTTTGTGGTGTTAAGTTTAACCCTGTACGCTTATCCTGGTCTACTTCAAAAGAACAAAAGTGTAACCCTCTGTTATAAGTCTCAAGGGAATATCCTGTAAAAGACAAACACGCTAAAAGAAGAATTAATATGTGTCTGGGACTAATTTTCATTATTGAATAAGGATAATTTCTTGCAAAAATAATAAATCTTTACAGAAACCCACACTAATAAGTAAAATAAATAATGATTATTGCCCATTCATTTAAATAACTAAATTTTTAAACATATATATTTCTAGTCGAAATTTACCCCACTCCCAGCACCTTCCCAGCACCAGCCCCTTTCACCTCCATTGGCTTTCCAAAATCATCATAAGCTCCAAACTCAACGGCAACAGTCAGAACAAGGGTGTCGCTGTCGTTAAAGGTTATTTCAGGATGTGTCAGATCCAGTTTCATTTCGAGCGTTTGTGCGTTTACTGTACTTGTGGTCGGAAACCATTCTGTTGATTCAATGCGTCAGCCTAATCCGATAGTATCGTGCACGGGTTCAATTATCCATTTTTCATTCTTTTCGGCATCCTTTTATTGCTTTTTTCTCCAGATCAGCTATCGTTTTCAGATAGTCTTTTTCTACCGGGCTAAGCGTTTTTGCTTTATACTTTTTGTATTCAGTCAGCGCTTTTTCTTGTGCCTGAGCGTGAGATATTGTGCCTGCATTGTCGAGCACTTTTCGCTTGGTCGAAGTCAAAATACTGTCGAGTTCGCGCACATAGTCTGCCATTCGCATTTCGCGCTGTTCTATCGCATTTAATTCCGCCAAATCGAAATAGGCAGCCACCAAATTATTGAGCACTTTCAGCTCTTGTTCAGTAAGATAATTTTTAGCAATCATTGCCTCGGCTTGTGTTGGCTCGTCGCCTTTGAAATTTGTTAAGCCTATAAATGGCTTATCGCTATCCACACGCAAATAGATAACCTCACTTGCCGTATTGCCATGAGCTGCGTAATGAAGCTTGTTTTGTACAATTTTAAAGAAAGTCAAGCTGTCTTCGCTTTTTGCATCATAGTCGGTAGCAGTAGCATACAGTTCCAAAACCTGCCGATACATCACCTTTTCGCTAGAACGAATATCACGAATACGGTCGAGCAGCTCTTTCCAATAGTTTCCACCACCAAGGTTCTTAAGGCGATCATCGTCCATCGTAAAACCCTTTACAATATATTCTTTCAAGCGCAGAGTTGCCCATTGCCTAAAACGAGTCCCCTGTAGTGATTTGACGCGATAACCAACAGAAATAATTACATCGAGATTATAATAATTGGTTGGTTTGGTAGAAAAATCGGAAATTCCGATTTTTCTCATGGTTTCATTTTCAATGAGTTCATTTTCATTGTAAATATTAAGAATATGCTCATTGATTGTAGAACGGCTTTTTTTAAACAATTCCGCCATTTGGTCAATAGTCAACCAAACAGATTCGTTCTCAATAAAAACAGTAATTGAAGTATTGTCCTCAGTACTTTTATAAATAATTACTTCTCTATTCATTTTGTTTATATCTTTAACTGTAATTCAATGCTTTGAGTAATACTTGTCATTCTTCAAGTCGTTATTTCTTAATTGCTATCATCTGGTTTTTTTTCTCTCATCACGCGTAAAAAGTTATTATTTTTCAAACCCCAAAACTACAAAAAACTATTTACTTTTTTGCCTTATTTGTTAATTTTATTTTGGGTATTCAAAAAAACAAATAGATAGTCACTATGAACTAAAAACTTCCTCACCCCACTCCCAGCACCTTCCCAGCACCAGCACCTTTCACCTCCATTGGCTTCCCAAAATCATCATACGCACCAAACTCAACGGCAACGGTAAGAACAAGGGTGTCGCTGTCGTTAAAGATAATTTGCGGATGTGTCAGATCCAGCTTCATTTCAAGGGTTTGTGCGTTCACCGTACTTGTTATGGGATACCATGCTGTTGATTCAATGCGTCTGCCTAATCCAATGGTGTCGTGCACGGGTTCGTAATCGTATTTTCGTTCGCCAAGCACCATGTCGGTTACCACGCCTAAGCAGGCGCTTATTCTAAAAAGCCGGTGTTTTTCGTACATACTCAAACCCATACTACAAGCAAACTCAGGTATGGTGAGGATTGCAGTTGTGTTTTCACGGTCAATTTTATAGTCCAGCGGTATACGCAGCACGCTGTCGAATCTGGTTATGCGATTAAAGTTAAACCCTACCAAATACTGTTTGTACTGCGAAAGCAGAATAGAACGTTCACCCCACGCACCTTCCGTATCGGCTCGTTGTATATTTTTCATTAGTGAGCAAAGAGCCGGGGCTAAATTATAATCAGCCACATGTTGCATACCAATAAACGCCATGCGTATGGCTTTGCTCATTTTGGAACATCCACCAAATTCTTTGTTATTACGCCTTGTGTTTTCAAATTCCGGTCGGTTTTTTATCTGGTCTTTGGTTGCGCCACCTTTTGCGCGCATAAAAATTTCGTTACTTCCTTTACGAGTGTAATAAGAGTAGTTACCGATTGTGCCGGTGAACTGATTGTTTTGTTTTACGCGTGCCATTTTTTTTAAGTTAGAAATTAGAAAATTGAAAATTAAGAAAATAGTTTATTCATTGTTTCTTCGTATCATTGCCGTATCTGTAAGCCATTACAAATATATATAATTTAGATTTAATACAAAAATAATCCATATATAATCCATATTTTAATATTATGGATTATATATGAGTTATATACGGATTATATACGGGTTATATATGGATTATCTATGAATATGTGGCGAATAAAGGGCGAATATGACTTCAATGAACAAGTTTGATTAAATAAAAACGGTGCTTGTGATAGACACAAACACCGTTTTCCAAAAATTGTATAATTAACATTTACTCAGCCGAAAACTTATAAATGCACCATTCGTCGTACTTTTG
>CAIWIS010000654.1 GCA_903912795.1 uncultured Bacteroidales bacterium | reverse complement strand
AAGTATAACTTTTTGGTCCAGGTATTGTTTTAATTCAGGTATATGCATAATGTCAATCTATTGTGTTTATAAACAGAACTGCATTCTAATTGTTTAAAAATAAGGCGTTATTTTGACTTTGTGTTGAACAATTATTACATTCATTGGTTCTAGTTCAATACAAATTCCATTACAATTCTATCAAAAAAACAGCTATTTAGTGGAATAAATATGAATTGATAACAGCAATTATTAGTCTGGAACTATAATTTTGCACAAAATGATACGCTGAAATACAAATAAATTGCACATTTTTAGTATCTTTGTGCCGAAAATAAGTTCAGGCATATATTGTTTCCGATTTTTTTAGCGAAATATTTTTATTAATATGTACGAACCAGTAAAATTTTAAACATGGGTAATGATTTATTAAAAGGTAAAAGAGGTATTGTTTTTGGCGCTTTGAACGACATGTCGATAGCATGGAAAGTAGCCGAAAGAGCTGTTGAAGAAGGCGCTCTTATTACATTATCAAACACGCCATTGGCAGTGCGTATGGGTACAACCAACGAATTGGCCGAGAAGTTAAATGCAAAATTAATTCCAGCCGATGCAACTAGTGTTGAGGATTTGGAAGAGGTTTTTAAACAATCGATGGAGGCATTGGGTGGAAAAATCGACTTTGTGCTACACTCTATTGGTATGTCGCCAAACGTACGTAAAAAACGTACTTACGACGATTTGGATTATGATATGTTGAGTACTACATTGGATATTTCAGCTATCTCGTTTCACAAAATGCTACAAGTAGCTAAAAAAATGGATGCTATCAACGAGTATGGATCCGTGGTAGCTTTGTCGTACATGGCAGCTCAACGCACTGTATTTGGTTATAACGATATGGCTGATGCCAAGTCTATTTTGGAATCAATAGCTCGTAGTTTTGGATATATTTATGGTCGCGAAAAATCGGTGCGTGTAAACACCATTTCGCAATCGCCTACAGTAACTACAGCTGGTAGTGGTGTAAAAGGGATGGATGGTTTGCTCGATTTTTCGGAACGCATGTCGCCACTTGGTAATGCAACTGCAGCAGACTGCGCCGATTATTGTGTGGTTATGTTCAGCGATTTAACGCGCAAAGTAACCATGCAAAATTTGTTTCACGATGGTGGTTTCTCGAGCATGGCTATGAGCTACAGGGCAATGGAGCAATACAATAAGAGTTTTGAAGATTTTAGAGATGAGAATGGAAAAATTATGTATGGATAATTTTTTAAAAGAAATATAATTATGAAAAAAGAGTCTGGAATTTGATTTCGGATTCTTTTTTTATTTTTTGGTTGAAAAGTGAGTTTAGAGTGATAGTAATATTAAAAAACAAAATTATGACTGGATTAAAAATTGGAGATTTAACAGCTCGTGTCCCTATTATTCAGGGTGGGATGGGAGTAGGTATCTCTTTGTCGGGGCTAGCCTCGGCTGTTGCAAATGAGGGAGGAATTGGTGTGATTTCGTGTGCTGGCTTGGGGTTGATTTATCGTGAGAAAGCGCGTAGCTACATGGATTCATGCATTGTTGGTTTAAAAGAAGAAATACGTAAAGCAAAGGAAAAATCATCGGGCATTATTGGTGTCAATATTATGATGGCTTTGACTAACTTTAGCGACATGGTTAAAACGGCTGTTGCCGAAAAAGTGGACATTGTTTTTGCAGGTGCTGGTTTACCGCTCGACTTGCCAAAATATCGTGTAGAAGGTTGTACAACCAAATTTGTGCCTATTGTTTCGTCGGCTCGCGCTGCCAAAATTATATGCGAAAAATGGAAAACACTGTACGACTATTTACCTGATATGATTGTGGTTGAAGGTCCAAAAGCTGGTGGACACTTAGGTTTTAAAATGAATCAGATTGCCGATCCTGAATTTGCAATCGAGAAACTGATTCCACAAGTTGTAACCGAAGTAGCTGTTTTCGAAGAAAAATACAATCAGGAAATTCCTGTTGTGGCTGCTGGAGGTATTTATACAGGTGAGGATATGTATAAGCTTATGGAAATGGGTGCCAAAGGTGTTCAAATTGCAAGTAGATTTGTAACTACCGTAGAGTGTGATGCTGATATTCGATTTAAAAACTCCTATATAAAAGCTGAAGATAATAATGTGGAAATTATTCAAAGTCCGGTAGGAATGCCTGGAAGAGCGTTGAATGGTACATTTTTGGAAAAAGTGAAGTTAGGTTTAACCCGTCCAAAATCATGTCCGTACGATTGTTTGCATACATGCGATTATAAAGTAGTGCCTTATTGTATTATCGTTACTTTGTATAATGCTTACAAAGGCCGCATGGATAAAGGATATGCTTTTGCTGGAAGTAATGCATATTTATCGACCAAAATTAATACAGTTAAAGAAGTAATGGACGATTTAGTAGCTGGCTTTTTAGCTTCCGAAAAATTGGCTCTTGCTAAATAAAAAGGCTATATTTTTCTAATAAAAAAACTCAACTTAATCAAATAAGTTGAGTTTTTTTGTCTTTTATCTTTTATCTTTTATCTTGATTCTTTAAGCCTTTACAATCTGAGCTTTAATCTTTGAAGTTTCTTTGTCCAAATCCATTTGTATGGTATCGCCTTCGGCAAGTTCGCCTCCCAGTACTATATCAGCCAATTCGTCTTCTAAATGTTGCTGTATGGCACGTTTTAGTGGGCGAGCTCCAAACTGAATGTCATAACCTTTGTCCGCAATATAGTCTTTCGCTTCGTTGGTAAGTTCCAATTTGTAGCCAAGAGAGATAACACGCCCAAACAAGCCTTTCAGTTCCAAATCGATAATGGAACGAATGGCATCGCGGTTTAATTGGTCGAACATAATTATATCATCCACACGATTTAAAAATTCTGGTGCAAAAGCTCTGTTCAATGCTTTTTGAATTACGCCGCGCGAAAATTCCGAATCCATAGCCACTTCGGTCGACGAATTGAAACCTACTCCTTTACCAAAATCTTTTAACTGACGTGTTCCCACATTCGAAGTCATAATAATAATGGTGTTTTTAAAGTCGATACGGCGACCTAAACTATCAGTTAATCTGCCTTCGTCCATCATTTGTAACAAGATATTAAACACATCGGGATGCGCTTTTTCTATCTCGTCGAGCAAAATAATGGAATACGGTTTCCTGCGTACTTTTTCGGTCAGCTGTCCACCTTCTTCGTAACCCACATATCCCGGAGGTGCTCCAATGAGGCGCGAAACACTGAATTTTTCCATGTATTCGCTCATATCCACACGTATAAGTGCATCGGTGCTGTCGAACATAAACTCAGCTAATATTTTAGCTAAATGCGTTTTTCCAACACCTGTAGGACCAATGAAAATAAACGAACCAATTGGTTTGTTAGGGTCTTTGAGTCCTATGCGGTT
>CAIWIS010000653.1 GCA_903912795.1 uncultured Bacteroidales bacterium | reverse complement strand
CCGAAATATTTTTTAATTGCCGGACAGGACCGGTATAATACAAATTGTAGATTTTGTTACCTGCCCCGGATACAGGCACAGAAGCACTTAATCCGTTGGTCGATATCTGGAATGTTCCATTTCCTATCGAAAATACATTAAGCGTCTTGGTCAACTGTGCAGGAAATTTATACTTATAGCGCATTACATCCGGTGTTGGCACTGTATCCAAAAACATACCCATATTAGCCATTACACTTAATGCGGTAGGCTTACGTGTAGTCACACCATTCATAGTTGTAATCGGATTAATCTTATATGCGAAATCCAACAGCCTCTTAGGTGTTTTATCCATTGCCAGCGTATCAACTAATGTAATTTGAACCAACGATGCACCCATGGGTTGCGACAAAGGTTTTAATAAACTATCAACATTACACTCTTTACTGTACAAAAACAATTCAATTATCCGAAACTTTTTTGCTATCGAATCGGGATAAATCGTTGGGTATTTTGCTTTGAGTGTGTCGGGCATATAATATGCAGTTGAATCGTACAAAGCAAAACCAACATCCGAAATATTTACCCTGTAATAGGCTTGTTTAGTAACACCGCCAATCACATAATCGTATTGATATTCTAAATAACCTCTACCGGTAACTTCGGGAGTTACCTCATCAGTTTTGCACGATACAAAACAGCTGGCAATTACCACGAAACATAAGAATATATTAAATTTTATCTTCATCTTCTTAATTTTTAATTATTAATTATTAATTATCTTTCGCTTACCATCCCGGATTATTTTGTTGTAAACCGGCTTCCGTATTTGCAAAATTAGGATTTGCATCTGTTTCGCTTGAAGGAATAGGGTAAAGTAAATAACGCTCGTTCCAGTCTTTTACGTTGGATGGATACACTCTACCGCCTTTCCATGTTTTAGTTGCACTATCCCATGTTGGCATAACTTTCATGGATGAAGCCATCGAAGGATAGAATGTCTGTAATCGCCACTGAAACATAGTAGTGTTTGTTCCCATATACCGCATACGAACCAAATCGAAAAAGCGTTGTCCTTCGCCTACCAATTCCAAGCCGCGTTCATTAAATACAGCCATACGGAAATTATCTTTATCAAGTCCTGGAGTCAAATCAGCTGGAGTCAACCTAGCAGTTCCATTGGCTAAACGGGCACGTTTTCTAAGCTCATTGAAATGGATATATGCTTCATCAGTTTTTCCCATTTCATTCAAAGCCTCTGCCTTAATTAAATAAACCTCTGCCAAACGCAATACGAACAAGTCATTTTCATGATTTCTTGAATCTAATCCGTTAGGATCTTTGTATTTATCTAAGTATGTAAATGTAGGTTGCACTAAATTGGCAGGAGCGGGAGTTGCAGGTATACGTGGAAATGTCAAATAGGTTTTTGCTGTACGTGGAGCTGTTGTTGTATAACCATCCCAAGATGTCAGGAACGACACTTCTGAACGATAATCGCCCACATAATCACCTGTAAAATACTGTTCCACAAACCAAGGCTGAAAGAAAATCTGTCCGGATCCATTGTGAGGTACAAATATTTGAGAAACCCCACCACTCGTATATGTTCTGGTTGACAGATTGCCGGATATATTCCACCTTTCAATTGGTTGTAGATTAAATGCCCACTCCGATCCTTTTGAACCAGCAGCTGCTGTTAAAGCATCTCGGGTGAATTGAATACCGTAAATTACTTCCTTATAAGCTGCTTTTTCTTTGGTAACATCATACAAATCGGCGTAATTAGGTGTTAATGCATACTCGTTCGAAAGTATCACACTGTCTGCCCATTGTTTCGCAAATTCATAATTCACCTGAGCTTCAGTAGCTTTATCATGCAAATCACAATAATTGGCATAAGTCAAATAAGCTAATGCTAACATACCTTGCGCTGCACCTTTGGTAGCACGACCAAATTCAGCTGAATTTTGTTTACTGTAAGGCAAACATTTCTGGTTGGCATTTTTCAAATCACTGAATATCTGCTTATACACACTATCTACAGGTTGGCGTTGTTTGTAAAAACTAACCGAAGGTTTGGAAGATTCCGTTGAAATGGGTACTCCCCCATAAAGACGAACCAGATTAAAGTAAGTTACACCACGCAAAAAAGTCATCTCACCGTTTAACTTTGCCCTTACTTCGGGTTTAATGGTTTCGATCGGATCAATAGTTTCGATGGCAGCATTAGCGCGGTTGATACATTGATAAAAACTATTCCAGGTATTCCGCACATAAGGGTCAGACGATGTGAAACTTCTGTT
>CAIWIS010000652.1 GCA_903912795.1 uncultured Bacteroidales bacterium | reverse complement strand
TTTTTTGGTGAAAATAACCGGATGGCAAACGCTTGACCCGATTATGGCAATTTTAGTGGCCATAAGCATTGTATACACTGGCATCAAATTGATTATTCGTTCCATGGATGGATTAATGGATTCACGTCTTTCGGAAAAAGAAATGGTTCTGATTCGGGAAGTGCTTGACCGCTATAAATCGGAAGAAATTGATTATCACGCACTTTACACGCGTCGTGCTTCTGCCAAACAATTTATCACTTTTCATCTACTTTTCCCCGGCGATTTTACGGTTCATAAAGCACATGAATTTACCAAACAAATTGAAAATGAACTAAAAATCCAATTACCGCTGTCGGATGTTTTTATACATGTAGAACCAATGAATGATCCCGATTCTTTTGACGATCATTTGTAAAAACGAAAAAAAATCAAATAGAAATACCAAATATCAAATTATTGAGTATATTTGTGCGCTGATTAAGTCAAAGATATTGATAATCAGCATTTAATTAGATATGTTCACCAATTAATTCATTGCATTATGAAAATTATTAAATGGTTAGGTTATCTTTCAGTTGCACTAGGTACTTTGTTACTTTTGGCAGGTATTATCAGTCAACTATTCACTCTAAATTTATTTTCGGTTCAGCACAATGTTAGCTTTATTCATACAGCTAACGGCTTGTTTTTATTAGGCATAGCCATTTTTATTGTAACAAAAAAATGCTGCGAAAATTGTTGTTCGAAAAACGAAAAATAATTTAGCTTGCATTATTTAAAAATCTCCCAACACTTCTTTACGCCCTATAATTCCTACAGGGCAAACTAAATTAAGTTTATTGAAATATCATATAAATTTCAATAGAATTTATTGTTTCATCTTTGTTTCCAAGTAATTTTGAATCTTATTTTTTTTCATTTTTGTTATACAATATCTTTTGTAAAAGTGCAGCATCAGCACGATAAACTCTGATAAATGTATTATGAAGAATTCATTATTTTTAGTTATTGCAATTCTGTTATTTTGTTTTAGTGCAAGTATTTCGGCTCAATCCCAAAGTATTAAAAGAACTTCTGACAATGTGATTGTGAAAATAGACTCTACCAAAATCGTACCTAAAGTAGAGTCAAAAGTTGACAAAATGCGAAAAATTGCTTCTATTCACTTTGGCGTTATTCTTCCAACATGGGGAAGTGGCGACATGGGTACATGTGCAGGAGCACCCCGTATTCTTACGTATTCACAATACAAAGCTGAATATGGTAAGGTTAGCTCTTTTGGATATGGTTTTGGTGCCGATATAAAAGTAGGCGACAAAGGATTGTTTATTACTTTCGATGCTGAAAATATTTCTTATTCTCAAGAAATTTTTGATTTGGCAAAAACTTTTAGATATGGTGCTCCCGATGGTATGGCATACGATGTTACATTGCCTCTTGGCCTAAAGTATACCACTTCCACCGTGGGATTGCGCCCAGGAATAAAATATGCATACACCAAATACGAAAAATTTCATCCATGGCTAGCGTTAAATTATGGTTTGTATTTGTGGAATGTACAATATATTTCAATGGAGAAAAACCATATTTACGG
>CAIWIS010000651.1 GCA_903912795.1 uncultured Bacteroidales bacterium | reverse complement strand
TCGTCAATTAACAACTGTATTTTGTCGCGATGAAGCCATTACGTCACAATTAGAAAAATACGCCATAGCTAGTACCAATAGTAATGCCGATTTTGAAGCTATGACTTGTGGTATAACAGCTTGTGAGTTGCTGATTGCTCGTACCGGCAGTGTTTTGGTGAGTTCAGCAGGTGCTTCTGGCAGGCAAATGAACGTGTTTCCACCCGTACATATTATCATTGCAAGTGCTTCGCAATTAGTAGATTATCCCGAAGAGGCCTTAATTGCCATCCAAAAAAAATACGCCAACCAACTTCCTTCCGTCATCACAACCATTACAGGCCCGAGCCGTACTGCCGATATCGAAAAAACCTTGGTACTTGGAGCTCACGGACCAAAAGAATTGATTGTGTTTGTAGTGAAAAATTAAGAAATTGTAATGTTTTTATTTTCACTTTACATCTCACTGACTTTTTTATAAAATGGTTAATATGTATGGTGCATTTGTGATTTTAATTTATTTCTAATTCCACCACATTACTGCTTGTATAACTTCCCAGAATTCCAATTCCTCCATTAATATTAGAATGAACTTTAACAGGTTCGGAGAAAAAGTTAGATGCTGAACTGGCGGCACGTGTTTTTAAGTATAAATAGTAATCTTTACTGATACCTTGAAGACTAATATATATCCTCAGACTTAAAATATTTTCAGTATGATATTTAAGACTTTCAATATTGAAATATTGATCAATTATTTCGTTAGTGCTGAATTTAAGGGTATAGATTTTACCATTAAAAATATCGTCAGAGAATATGTTATAAACATTTATGCTATTCGTCAGTAGCGATCCTACAGGACTTGTACCTGAATCCGCTAAAGGGTCTTTTATATTACCAAATACCACATCTGTAAAGTTGACGTTAAAGTCAAATCTAGTTTGACATGGAACAGTGTCAATTTTATGGGTGTTGTAATTCCAGCTTCCTGTATAGGCGACACAATCGAGTATAAATCTGTAATAGTTCTGTTCATTTACTTTATCATTTATCAAAAGTTTATAATTGGTAGTATAATTTCTTCTTATCCCTACAATGCCATAAGGGTAACCTCCCATGTGATTTTGACTCTTTGTTACCACTCTTTGGGTATCAATATTTAGAACTAAAGGTTTTTCTGGAAATAAAACGGTTGCACTAACTTGAGGCATTTGCGGCACATCCACTGTTAGTTTTATTTGATCGGTAGTTAAGGGCTTGTAAGAACCTTTATAGTTCCCATTTTTGCTTAAAGCAAGCTTTTCTTTGAGCAAACCATTAACCCATAAACTTACTTCAGCATTGTTAACTGAGCGAAATTCAGTACTATCCTTTAAAAAGAATCGACTCAGTGAAATATTAGCTGAAACCACAGAATCGGGCGTAATAAAACTATTTACCACCACCAAAGGATTAGTTATTTCCCCCTTGAATTCGATATCCCTTTCGCAGGAAACAAAAAGAACTGTAAAAAATAGAAAGCTAATGTATGTTTTAAAATTCATATGTGAAAATTGTTTTTAGTTGTCATTTTGAACTCCCATGTAAGATTTTTTTTAGTACTTATTACTATCAACGCTCATGCTCGCTTCATAATGATTAAAATTTATACGAATAACTAACAGAAGGAATAATTGGTAAAATACATAATTGAGTTAAAGTATGCTTGGTTGTTATTTGTAAGCCATAGTTATAGGTGGTTTTTGCCGAAGTAACAAATGGATTAAAGTGATTATAGGCATTGTAAATACTTATATTCCAGGTACTAATACCGTGTTTCAACTGCTTGCGAAAGTTGGCACTAATATCCAGCCTATGATAAGGATTGTACCTAAAGTTATTGCGTGAAGTAACATAAGGAATGGTTTGTACTGTTGAATTAGGTTCCGAAAACTGCGCTTCAGCTGTGTGACTTATAGCTGTTCCTGTATAATTCTGAAGTGCCAGCGTTCCACAGTTACCGGTACTATACACCCAAGTGGCTCCTAGATCAAACTTGCTACTGAACTTATGCCCAACTACCACACTAATATCGTGTCTACGGTCATACTTTGACGGGAAAGCTATCCCATCATTTATTTCTTGTCCTGGTCTATTAAAAAGTCTTTCGGATTTGGACCAAGTATAACCCAGCCAGCCTGTGGTTTTACCCACGGTTTTTTGTGCCAGAAACTCCACGCCATACGCCCAACCTTTACCTACATTTACTTTGTCTTCCCATCCTGTACTTGAACCCATAAACGAAGCCCCGTCTTTGTATTCAATTAAGTTATTCATCGTTTTATAATAACCCTCCACCGAAAAATTAATACTGTTTTTGAGTTTATAAAATACACCCGCAGCATATTGATTTGATGCCATCGGTGGAATCCGTTTGGTAACAGGTACCCATAGGTCGGTAGGCAAACTAATATTGCTATTGGAGAGCAAGTGAATGTACTGTATCATGCTTGCATAACCCGCTTTAAGTGATAAATTATCGTTGAGTAAAACACGTAATCCTATGCGAGGTTGTGGCAGTGCTGTATAAAGTTGGTTTTGTACCGAAAATGCCGAAAAATGCAATCCTGCGTTTAGTTGTACAAGTGAACCCAAACTTATATCATCCTCGAAATAAACACTTGCTTCTTTACTCATTAGGCGGGGGTCGCCAATGGTAGTATCGGTAAGTACTGTTGTTTGGTTTTTGGTAATTTTATCCTGTAAAATACTCACATTGGGTTGGAAAGAATGGAGTGTACAGTTAGCTCCAAACTTTATAGCATGATTGGGATTTGGCGACCAATCAAAATCTGTTTTCACGGTATAATCTTCAATTGCCGATTTGTAGCTAATACTGTTGCTTTGACTGTAAGTAGAATCTGGTTTATTAAATATTGTAGTTTCTTTAGTACCCATGCTTAAATCAAATCGATAGCGGGTATAGGACGCTGTGGTATTCATAAATAGCTTATTGTTGACAATATGATTCCAACGGACTGCACCTACTAAATTACCCCAATTCCATCCCATTTTCAAGCGTCCATTTGAACTGCTCTCTGTGTCTTTGTATGAATATTGCTGCATATCGGTAGTGATAACATCATCTCCCGTAAAAGCACTAACATACACTTTATCTTTGTCCGAAAAAGTATGGCTTATTTTGGCGTTCAGGTCATAGAAATAATACGCGAAATTAGCATCACCACCTCCATTATTTTTGGAGATACTACTAGAAATAAATGGTTTTAGCAATAAATCGGCATAGGTACGACGTGCTGAAATATTAAAAGTGGTTTTCTTTCCAAATAAGGGACCTTCAAAATTAAATTTAGAGGCAATAAGCCCTACAGTAATATTCCCATGATAACGTTTATTGTCTCCATCGTTCATGCGTATATCCACCACTGATGACAACCGACCACCAAAACGTGCAGGAAAACTACCTTTATACAAGGTTACATCTTTAATCGCATCGGCATTAAACACCGAAAAAAATCCAAACAAATGATTTACATTATACACAGGGATACCATCGAGCAACAATAAGTTTTCGTCGGGGCCGCCTCCACGTACATACATACCCGCCGATCCATCTGCTCCTGCTTTAACTCCTGGCAGCAATTGGAGGGCTTTTATCACATCATTCTCGCCCATCAGACTGGGAACAGTTTTAATTTGAGCAATAGGAATATTAATGGTACTCATTTGAGAACTTCTTACATCAAGTCCTTTATTGCTACCAATTACAGTCACTTCATTCAACTCAATATTTTCAGAAAGATACATATTTATAACTGTGTCTTTTGTTAAATGAAAGTTTTGATTTTGAGCAGCTAATCCGACATAGGAATAACTCAAATCTACGTCACCTTTTGGTAACGTGATTGAATAAAAACCGTAAGAGTTGCTTACTACTCCTCTGCTCGACTTTTTATCAAACACAGATGAGCTAATAAGTGTTTCTCCACTTTTGTTTATAGTAACATATCCACTGATGGCGAAATTTTGTGCATAGCT
>CAIWIS010000650.1 GCA_903912795.1 uncultured Bacteroidales bacterium | reverse complement strand
TTCCTTTAGATTATTGAAGTCCGCAGAATCATTCACTATAAGTATCGACATAATACCTAAGCGTATACGACTATCAAAAGCCTTATTCAAATTTGATATAATATTAGCCATTGATTTAATTCAAATCGTATTTTTTATACATAATCAATCCATAAACAATATGACATACGCCAAAACCTAATGTCCAAAAAATAATACCATGATAGAGGAATATTGCGGCTCCAATTCCGAGAATTACTTCGGTAATTCCAAGATAATGAATTTCTTCGTACGTATATTTTGAAGCATTTATTAATCCTAAACCATAAAAAATTAGCGTAGTAGAAGCTACTAATTCAATATTACCTTGCAACAAACAAATAATCGAAAATACTCCACCTACTAGCAATGGAATTCCTAAATTGTAAATGGTTTTGAAAGCAGTTTTATTTATCAACTTAATATTCTTCTTTTTTGCTTTTTTCCATGAGAAATAAAAGGCAAAACTGACAGAAATTGTTAGAACAACAACAGCATCAACAAGCAAAATCAACAATTCCTGCATTCGGTTAAAGTCGGTTTCACCTGGATTGTGCAATATTAATAAGTAGCCAAAAACAGCTCCCAATATTGCAGTAACTCCTGCTATAACTCCTGATAAACCACTTAACGACAAGAATTTTGATGACTTTTCCATCATCTCCCGAATGGCTTTAATATCTTCTATTTGCTTTTCCATATTATATAAAAGTACTTTGAATTGCAAAGTAAGTGTATTTATTTCAAATACCAAAATTATTTGTGAATTATTTTTCAAAAAAAATAAAAACGCGAACCAGATTCAATCCGATTCGCGTTTATAATCTTGCCGCTTACAGCTTATCGCTTGCTGCTTGCTGATGTTAAAACCTATTCACCAACGAGTTCACTTCGTCATTTACCATTTGAGCAAAATCAGCCACTTTCATGGAGCCTTTATCGCCATCGCCTTGTTTACGTACTGCAACTTCGCCATTTTCGGCTTCTTTCTCACCTACAATAAGCATAAAAGGTATACGTTTTAATTCGTTATCGCGAATTTTACGACCAATTTTTTCGTTACGGTCGTCCACTTGCACACGTACATCTTGTGAGTTAAGTTGTTTGGCAACTTGGTATGCATAATCGTTGAATTTTTCGCTAATTGGTAAAATTACAACCTGATCGGGAGTTAACCACAACGGGAATTTTCCGGCTGTGTGCTCAATAAGTACGGCCACGAATCGTTCCATAGAACCAAATGGTGCACGGTGAATCATTACCGGACGGTGTTTAGCATTATCGTCGCCTGTATATTCCAATTCAAAACGTTCAGGTAAATTATAATCCACCTGAATAGTTCCCAACTGCCAACGACGACCAATAGCATCCTTTACCATAAAGTCGAGCTTAGGACCATAGAAAGCTGCTTCGCCCAATTCCACTTTGGCCTTAAGTCCTTTTACTTCGCAAGCTTTGATAATAGCATTTTCAGCTTTTTCCCAGTTTTCGTCTGAACCTATGTATTTTTCTTTGTTGTTTGGGTCGCGCAACGAAATTTGTGCTTCGAAATTTTTAAATTCCAATGCATTGAAAATAATAAAGATAATATCCATTACTTTCAAGAATTCCTCTTCAATTTGGTCGGGACGACAGAAAATATGCGCATCATCTTGCGTAAAGCTACGTACACGAGTTAAACCGTGAAGTTCACCACTTTGCTCGTAACGATAAACCGTTCCAAACTCAGCCATGCGCACCGGAAGATCACGATACGAACGTGGCTTGTATTTATAAATTTCGCAGTGATGCGGACAATTCATAGGTTTCAATAAATATTCTTCGCCTTCTTCAGGAGTATGAATTGGTTGAAACGAATCTTTTCCATATTTGGCGTAGTGACCCGAAGT
>CAIWIS010000649.1 GCA_903912795.1 uncultured Bacteroidales bacterium | reverse complement strand
TTTTGTATGAATGGTTTCGGCTTTTTTAGCCCCCTAAATGTAATAATAATGTAACAATCTGTTAACATGCTTGTAATCAATTATATTACAAAACTATTACAAATGTAATAATGCTAAATGTCTGATATTGAGTTGTTTTATGTAAAATGCTGTAAATTAGAACACTAAATTCATTAAAAATTCTCCAAAAAAAAAGCGATTTTTTTTTCTCGATTTTCTTTCCGAATTTTGTAGTCCTGAAAATAGCCTCTGTAATTTTTTATGATGTAAATATTTTTTCAGTAAATTAATGTGAATTGTTAAACCAGAAATGTAATCCCAATTATTTAAGTAAGAATATGTTTAAGAGTCCCGAAGAATTGTGGAAAAAATGCCTTAGTGTCATTAGTGATAATATAAGCGAGGCATCATACAATACCTGGTTTGCACCAATTGAAGCATTGAAGTTTGAAAACAATATATTTGTTTTGCAAGTTCCAAGTCAGTTTTTTGTAGAGTATATCGAAGAAAAATACATTGATTTACTTCGCATGACTTTGTTTCGTGTGGCGGGACAGGGCACAAGACTTGAATACAGAGTCCTTATTGATAAATCAAGCGATAAAGCTACACAAATACCAAGTACGAGCGAACAGCCTAAAAATAAGCTCGCAGGTGTTAATAACGGATACGTTAGTCCTTATCATAAGGTGCAACTTCCCGAAATTGATCCACAATTAAATCCATCGTACAATTTTAACAGTTTAATTGAAGGTACAAGCAATAAGTTAGCTCGTACAGCTGGAATAAGTATTGCTAATGAACCTGGAAAAACAATTTTTAATCCATTGTTTATGTACGGACAGTCAGGTGTAGGTAAAACCCACTTGGCAAATGCTATAGGAGTAATGACTAAACAGCTACATCCTGAAAAGCGCGTTTTGTATGTGTCGGCCAATACTTTTCAGATTCAATATACTGACGCTGTACGCAGTAACTCGGTAAATGATTTTCTGAATTTCTATCAAACCATTGATGTGTTGATTATCGATGATATTCAGGAATTTTCGGGAAAAACTGGAACTCAAAATACCTTTTTTCATATTTTCAACCATTTGCATCAATCAGGTAAACAACTAGTACTTACCTCGGATCGTTCGCCTTTGGTTTTAGTTGGTTTAGAACAACGCTTGTTAACTCGATTCAAATGGGGATTATCGGCCGAAATCGAAAAACCTGGATTTGAATTGCGAAAAGCAATACTTGAAAACAAAATTTACCGCGATGGACTTGAAATTTCGGAAGAAGTAATTGATTTTATTGCTGAGAATGTAGTTGACAATGTGCGCGATTTGGAAGGTGTTTTGGTATCGTTAATGGCTCATTCTACTTTAACAGATATGCCAATCAATTTGGAACTTGCAGAAAAAGTAGTTGGACGAATTGTAACGGTAAGTAAGAAAATCAATACCGTTGAAAAAATTAGAGATGTGGTATGTGAGTACTTCTCTTTGTCGGGAAATTCGGAACTGTGCGACTTGAAATGGTTTCGCTTTTGCCCGTGTCCAATCTGATGGCCTTGATGTCTTTGTCTTTGTAAGCGCTGGTGTGATTCAGCACAACTTGCCAGTGAACCTGGTCCTGCTCCAAAGCCAGAAGCCATTGACTTCGCCAGCGGGGCGTGACCGTGTTGGTGCT
>CAIWIS010000648.1 GCA_903912795.1 uncultured Bacteroidales bacterium | reverse complement strand
CGGTGATTCGGTGCAAGAAGCCGTTGCCAAAATAATCTATATAAATAATCAACCTTCTTTGACTCAAGAAAACAAAATTTTTGAATCTCTTAGCAATAATAAGGAAGAAAACAGCAACAAGGTTGACCTGAAAAAACAATCCCAAATTCAAATTGATGGAATAAGTATTACTGTAACTGATAGTATTACTTTTTTAAACGAGAGCAATGCAGGCGATATTGTTGTTTGTGGCTCTCATGGTGGTGTAAGTGCAGGACATTATGCTCAGAAACACCGCCTTAAAGCTGTTTTTTTCAACGATGCAGGAATTGGCAAAAATAATGCAGGTGTAAAAAGTCTTGAATCGCTGAGCGATGCCGGAATACTTGCTTGCACGGTCGACTGCATGAGTGCCGAAATTTTTAACGGGCAGGACACGCTTGAAAACGGCATTATCTCTGTTTGTAATCAATTGGCAAAATCCAAAAACATCAAGGAAAAAATGACAGTTAAAGAGGCGTTAAAATTGATTTAGTTTGGCGCTTGATTTAATCCGTTGAAAAAAAAATCTATCAAGAATCCATTCAATACTGTAAAGAATTGAAACAATAAAAAGTAGTATTAAAAAAGTGATTTCAATATGTATTTAACTAATTCTTATTTAATGTTATTTTGAATAACGTCAAGCTAAGTTTAAATATAATTATATATCTTTGCAAAAATAAATTGTGACTGTTTGCTTATGCCGTAGTTGCTTAAAACCAGCCAACTATCTATCGTTGTTTTCAAAAAAAAGACTTATCTCAATGAAAAGGTTTTTGTTTATTGTTGCACTTTGCTTGTTGTTTACAAACATAAATGCTGCTCCAGCTTATCCAGGAATTTTAAAATTCATTCAACCCGATGGGTCGGAAATATCGTTATATATTAAAGGTGATGAAAAAGTGCATTGGGCAGAAACCGAAGATGGTTACACACTCCTCAGCAACGGAAATAATGGCTGGGAATATGCTACAACCGATAAAAATGGCGATTTAAAAACTTCAGGTACACTGGCACGCTCACCCAAAAGTAGAACTTTAACTGAACAAAAACTACTAAATAGCTTATCCAAAAATATCCGGTTTAGCGCCAAGCAAGTAAATACACTCAAATCAGTTTGGGAGGCTAAATTTGGTTCCAACAACTTAATTGGAACCGGACAGTTTTTTAAAAACACAGGCACTAATTCAATAAGCTCGGACGGTCGCCGAAAGGTTTTTTCGCCCACTGGCAATAAAAAACTGATTCTGATACTTATTGAATATACTGATGTAAAGTTTACAAAAAGCCGTCAGGATTTTGTTGACTTAATGAATACGCAAAACTATAACTTGAATGGCGCCGAAGGTTCGGTAAAAGATTATTTCTCGGAAATATCTTACAATCAATTTTCGCTTCAAACCGACGTGGCAGCGCAGATTTATACTGCCAATAACACCATGGCTTATTATGGCGCACCCAATGGTTTCGCGCACGATATCAGAGCCTACGATTTAATGTTGGAAGCCGTTCAAAAGGCAGATGCTGATGTTGATTATTCGCAATACGATAATGATAATGATGGTTCTGTTGATGGTGTTTATATAATTTATGCTGGTTACGGCGAAGCTTCTTCGGGTTTAGTTAATACTATTTGGCCACATGCAAGTAACATAAGTGGGCAAAATTTTGATGGGAAAGCAATTACCAAATACTCTTGTTCCAATGAGTTAAACGCCAATGGAACACTCACAAGCATAGGTGTGATTTGTCACGAATTTGGTCATGTGTGCGGTGCTGCCGATTATTATGATACTGATTATGGATCGGGAGGCGAATTTATTGGCCTTGGTAATTGGGATTTAATGGATCGTGGGTTATACAATACCACAACTGCCAAAAGTGGCTCAAAGCCTGCACATTTAAACCCACTCGAAAAAGTAAGAGCAGGTTGGGTTACACCAGTTACTATTACAGG
>CAIWIS010000647.1 GCA_903912795.1 uncultured Bacteroidales bacterium | reverse complement strand
TTTGGCATGTTTATACACTGGAGTTTCGATTCACAAGTGGGTTCTGTTATTAGTCATTCCATGGCAGGCGCATCGGCCGACTATTTGGACAAGTTTGTGAATGAATTGCCCAAAACCTTTAATCCAAAGAAATTCGACCCCGAAGAATGGGCTGTTTTGGCAAAACTGGCTGGGATGAAATACATGGTTTTTACCACCAAGCACCACTCCGGATTTTGTATGTGGGATACTAAAACCACCAAATTCAATGTAATGAATACTCCTTTCAAACGGGATATTACGAAAGAGATTTTCGATGCTTTCCGTAAACAGGGTATTGCCATAGGTGTATATTTTTCGCCCGAAGATTTTCATTATTTGTATGAAAATAAGATTCCAATTGGTCGACTGCAGCACCCTATGCATTTCCCAAAAAACAACAAAGGTTTGATGGAGTTGGATAAAGCACAGCTGAAAGAATTGTTGACTAATTACGGAAAAATAGACCTGATATTTTTCGATGGACCAGAAGAGGGACTGAAAGAATATGCCTGGAAACTTCAACCAGACATTATTGTTACACGCGGTCAGATGAAAACCCCTGAGCAGGAATTACCCAATAAACCAATACCCGGCCCGTGGGAGGCTTGCTTTACAATGGGCACCGACTGGCAGTACAAACCCACCAACGACCCTCACAAAAGTGGAACGGAGATTATCAACATGTTGATAGAGATCAGAGCCAAAGGCGGTAACCTGTTGATGAATGTTGGCCCAAAACCCAATGGTGAATTGCAAATAGAACAGGAAGCCCGATTACAGGAAGTTGCTCTTTGGAATTTGGTGAATCAGGAAGCCATTCACAATGTCCGCACATGGAACATTGCCAAAGAAGGCAATGTGTGGTTCACAAAAGCAAAAGACGGAAATACCGTGTATGCCTTTATACCAGCTGGTGATGCATGGAAATACGGAACCCGCAAAGAATTTGTATTCAAAACATTACAAGGCAATGAACAAACAAAAGTAAGCATTTTGGGATATGGCAGTGAATTGGTGGAATACAAAGAGGGCTTTGATGCCAAGATATATTTATCCAACACCCCGATAGGATTGGTTATAAGTGCCGTGAATGGACACCGACTCTACACCAACAACCAATGGCCAAACCCTGTAGTTTTAAAAATTGAAAATGTGAATTATAAAGCTCCAGTTGAGTTGAAGGTTTCGGAGAGTGTTGTTGAGGGGGCGAAATAGTATATTTTCAAGTCATAAAGTTAGTGATGTAAAAAATGATTTTTTATTTAACAATATCAAAAAATAATATTTTATTATGAGAAAAAAAAATAGTTTATTGGGTTTCTTTATATTGTTATCAATGATAATAAATGCTCAATCGAATAATCGATTTGAATTAAATGGTCTATGGAAAGTGTTGCCGGCATTTGATGGAACCTCTAAACATGGCAAGGCTAAAATTTCATCAGAAGTTCTGACAGGAGTCGCTGAAGTGCCCGATAATCCTGCTTATAAAGAGGTTAATTTCGATGATAGCAAGTGGCAAACAGTAACTGATTTGAGTCAATTTAGATATTCATATACCGATGGGGCAATTGGTTTTAATAGGTATATTTGGCTTCGTAAAACATTTTTTGTCAGCGATTCTTTAAAATCGTTGTTGAAAAATACAGGATCAATTTCATTGTTATTTAAAGATGTTTCTGCACCGAATTGTTATTTGAATGGAATGTATATTGGAGGGAAATATGGAATAAATGGTTCAGAGCTTGAATATCAGCTAAAAGCAGATATGATAAAATGGAACGAATTAAATACCATTTCATTCAGGGTGCATTATTATGGTACATTCAATATGAAAACTGCACCATATTTTGCTGCTTCGTCCCCAGGACTTTTATTTAGTTTCGAAAACCAAAATGCAAAAGATTGCTATATCAGAAATTTATCCCAAAAAGAAGTGCTGGCAATAATTTCAGTGAATTATAGCGGTTTAGATAAAAAAAACATTAAAACAGAGTTTGTAAATACGTGTCTCAAACCTGGCTTAACAAAAGTTGAATCGATTTTTCCATCATATAATGGTTTTGTTAATGCAAAGTTTGAACTTACAATCCCTGAATATCAATTAAAAAAAGAGTGGAATATCTCAACCGGAGTTGATTCTGTTGTTTATCAACCAAAAACAAGTCAATTAGCACTGAAAGTTTCATCAAAGTTTGAATCTCCTGAACTTGCAGCCCAACATATCGGTGGATATTTAGGGGAACGAATGGATAAAAATACAGAAATTCGTCTCTTGAAAGTAGATGTGCCCGAATTGATAGGTGGTTACCTCAATCAACCCGGAGTTCACCCGTGGATAGGTGAACATGCCGGCAAGTTTCTGGATGCAGCCTGCTTTTCGTACGAAAATAAGAAAAACGGGAATCTGAAATTAATCATGGATAAAGTTGCCCAAAACCTAATTGCTTCGCAAAAGGAGGATGGTTATTTGGGAACTTATGTGTTTGAGAAACGCTGGACTAGCTGGGATGTGTGGTCGCTGAAATATAACCTGATTGGATTAATACACTATTACCAATCAACTGGTTATGAACCGGCATTAACTGCGTGTAAAAAAATGGGTGATTTGCTTTGCAAAACATTTGGCAATAAGCCCGGACAGATGGATTTGATAAAGGCAGGAACTCATGTAGGAATGGCATCAACCAGTGTAATGGAGCCTATGGTTGATCTTTATGGTTGGACAGGTGATAAGAAGTACATTGATTTCTGTAAATACATTCTCGAAAGTTACAATCAGCAAAATGGACCGAAAATCATTAATACCCTGAAAGAATCCGGTAGAGTAGATAAGGTTGCTAATGGAAAAGCGTATGAAATGCTGTCGAATCTGGTTGGAATTCTTAAATTGTACAAAGTTTCAGGCGACAAGGAACTGTTCGACCTGATGCAAACTGCGTGGAGCGATGTGGTAACTAATCGCATGTATATAACCGGTGCATCGAGTAATTTTGAGGTTTTTCACGATAATCACGATTTGTCGGCTAACGCTGACGACCACATGGGCGAAGGATGCGTAACTACCACCTGGGTTCAGTTCAACTATCAGCTATTTTTGCTTACAGGCGAAATTAAATACCTGAATGAGTTGGAACGTGTAACCTATAATCACCTGACAGGCGCTGAAAATCCTCAAACCGGTGGTGTGAGTTATTATACCAGTTTGACAGGTGTAAAACCATACCGAACAGTAATTACCTGTTGTATGTCCAGCATACCAAGAGGTATTGCCATGATTCCGCTTTATGCCAACGGTAAAATTGAAAATAGTCCAAGCATACTTTTTTATCAACCGGG
>CAIWIS010000646.1 GCA_903912795.1 uncultured Bacteroidales bacterium | reverse complement strand
TGAATACCGAATTTGTACCTTTTGGTGTAACTTCAAAAAATGCGTTGGTAGCGTCTACTTCGTCGGTTAATGGCGAAAAACTACGCTCCATGCCGGCTACAAATCTCATACAATCGCTTTATGGACTGTTGCCGGGTGTATTTATCAACCAAACCACAGGCGAACCCGGCGAAGAAAACAACGAGTTGTTTATTCGTGGTAAAGCGTCGTTGCTCGAAAATATCCCGATGATTTTGGTGGATGGAGTGGAAACATCGTACCATCAGATACATTGGAGTGAAGTGGAAAAGGTAACTGTGCTGAAAGATGCAGCTTCGTTGGCAATTTACGGACTTCGTGGTGCCAATGGTGTACTCCTTATCAATACCGTTCGTGGTGGCGTTACCGGAAAACCGCGTATAAATTTCAATATGCGTTATGGTTCTCAAAAGCCAATGAGTTTGCCTCAATATGCATCCAATGCTGATTATTTGAGTTTGTATAACGAAGCCCGCCGCAACGATGGCTTAGATACGGTTTATACAAAGGAACGCATTGATGGATTTGCCAATAATATTGACCCTTATCTGTATCCGAATGTGAACTGGCAAAACGAAGTGCTTAAATCGAATGCGCCGGTTAGCGATTATAACCTAACTTTCAGGGGAGGAAATAAAACAGTACGCTACTTTATGATGTTGGGTTATCTGAATAATCAGGGCTTCTATGCCGGAACCGATCCTAAAAGGGATAAAAATTCGAATATCAATTTCGACCGCTACAGTTTCCGTTCCAATATTGATGTAAATGTTACAAATGAGTTTATGGTTTCGTTGGATATTAGTGGACGAATTTTCCAAAAAATACAACCAAACATCACCGTGAATGATCATTGGAAATCGATGCAAACATTTTCAACATTTCCGGTTTATACACCTACAGGATTATGGTCAGGCCGTCAGGGCGAAATAAATAACCCGAAAGCTGCTATTCTTGAAGGTGGATACAAATCGCTGCATTCCAGAGAATTGAATGAGACCTTGCGTTTACATTACGATTTATCGAAAATTCTCCCTGGTTTGGGTGTATTTGGAAATATTGCTTTTAGCAGTTGGTTCGAAACCAATTACGACAAAACCAAGCAATATCCATATTTCGAAGTAGCATTGCGTCCCGGAACAACGCCTGGAGCTGCCGATGTGGCTTATGATCTGTCCATGCGTAACAAATACAGCGACCCTGTTATTTCGCAGGGAAGTTATTGGGAGTGGAACAGATACAATCTCGAAGGTGGTCTGGACTACAAACACAATGTGAAGAATCATAGTTTCGAGGGCTTATTGATGTATCATCAAAACCTGTATCGTGCCAACGGTGTTTATTCGCCTTACGCACAACAACGGATAATGGGACGCTTTCATTACGGATTTGCCGACCGATATTTTGCTGAACTTACAGGTTCGTACAGCGGCTCCGACAACTACGAAAAAGGCAAACGCTTTGGATTTTTCCCTGCTGGAGCTTTGGCTTGGGTAGCCAGTAACGAAGATTTTCTGAAAAACAACGACCTGATAACTTACCTAAAAGTCAAGGCATCGCATGGTTTGGTGGGTAGCGACCGCATTGGTTCAACCGGCCGTTGGGGCTATCAACAATACTATTCGTCGGGTAGTGGCGTAACCATTGGTGGCGAAACTACTTCGGGCTTATCCAACTTGTTGGAAGGTAAATTGGCGAATCCCGGATTAACATGGGAAAAAGCCCTGAAATCGAATATAGCATTGCAAACGGTTTTATTCAATAAGCTGTCAGTTGATTTGGATTTGTTTTATGAAAAACGTACCGACATTTTAGTTCCTGCTTCGGGCACACGACCATCGTATGTTGGTATTACATTACCTTATGTAAACGAAGGTATTACCGAAAACAAAGGTTATGAATTGGCGGTGCAATACAAAGATAAAATTGCTGATTTTGAATATTGGATAGGTGGAAATATTTCCAGTATTAATAGCAATGTGATTAACAAAAACGAAGAGCCACGCAAAGATGCTTATCGCAGCGAAACAGCTTATCCGCTTGGAACTATTTTCGGACTGGAACAAATTGGTTTTTTCAAAGACGAAGCTGATATTGCAGCAAGTCCCACACAACTTTTTGGGCGTAATCGTCCCGGTGACCTGAAGTACAAGGATATGAATGAAGATGGCTTTGTGGACGATTTGGATATGAAAGCCATTGGAAAATCAACAATTCCAGAATTGATTTATGCAGCCAATGCAGGTGTAAGTTTTAAAGGAATTGATTTTTCTGTACTTTTTCAGGGTGTTGGCGAGCGTACAGTAGTGTTGAGTGGCAATGCAGTAAAGCCTTTTGTAGATAATGCAATGATTACTCCATGGGCAGCTAGTGGCAGATGGACACCTGCAACTTCCGAAACGGCTAATTATCCGCGTTTATCAACCATGGACAATGCCAACAACTATCGCACATCCACATTCTGGCTACGCGATGGCTCCTATATCCGCTTAAAGAATATTGAACTCGGATATACTTTGCCCACAACGGTTACTAAAAGAGTAAAAATTGAAAAATGTCGCTTCTTTGTAAATGCAGATAATTTAAAAACCTGGCATCAGATTTCGGACATATCAGTCGACCCCGAAAGTTTCAATGTAAATGTGTATCCAATGGTAAGCACCATGAATGTTGGTCTTAATCTTTCATTTTAAAAAAAAATAATTCGAGTCAAATGAAAAATCATAGTAAAATAATCTTGTTGTCGCTGATTACATGCTTCGCAATTTCTTGTCAGGACGACTTTTTGGATCGCAAAATGGATAGCAATTATATTCCCGAAGAAGTTTTTTCGGAATACAATACCATGCGCGATTTTGCCACCGGTATCTATTCGTATCTCCCTAATGGTTACAACGACATCGATGGTTCGATGCTGGCAGCAGCATGCGACGAAGCACATCACGCGAACGAAAACAGCAGCATACACAATTATGCTTCAGGCGCTTGGGGACCAACGTCGAATCCCGATGATAAATGGTCGTATTATTACACAGCCATTCGCAAAGTCAATCTTTTTCTCGAAGGTTCGAAAGATTATGCTAGCACGCTGGCAAAGCGCGACACCATTTCGCTGCCTTCGAAAAACAACTACATCGATCAGCACGATAACATTACCAAATTACGTTTAGAAGCACGTTTTTTAAGAGCTTTCTTCTATTTTGAATTAGTAAAACGCTATGGCGGTGTGCCTGTAATCACAAAAACACTGGGATTAAATGACAATTTCGATTTGGAACGTAACTCAGCCGACAGTTGCTTTAACTTTATCGTTTCCGAATGTCTCGCCGTTTCAAACGAATTGCCTTATACTTGGTACAATTATGGTATTCCTGCAGGTTCACGCGTGGGTATTGGCGAATGTCCGGGCATCAGCGGAGCAGCTGGTCAGAGCAAAATAGGTCGTGTAACAAAAGGTGCTGCTTATGCCCTTGCCATGCGAGCAGCTTTGTATGCCGCAAGTCCATTGTTCAATACTACAAACGATGTTCAGAAATGGTACAAGGCAGCGAATATCGGAAAAGTTTATTTTGAACTGCCTACAAAACAACGCGGACTTTTGAAAAATAATTACATGAATATGTTTACGCCTGCTTATTCGGTAGCCGGATTTACAAAAGACGAAGTTATTTTTGAAAAGCGTTGGGGTTTAAACAATAGTTTTGAGAAAGCGAATTTTCCGATTACCTTCACCGGTGGTGGCTCAAATACGGTTTGTCCGACCCAAAACCTTGTTAATGCATTTGGCATGGGGCAAGCTTCTCAGGTTTACAATACGGCTAATCCGTACCTGAACCGTGACCCTCGCTTGGATTCGATAATTATTAAAAATGGTGTTGCCTACTCATTCGGAACAACCAACAATCGTACAGTTGAAACTTTTGTGGGTGGAACAGACGGTTTAGGAAAATTCCGCGCAACTACAACCGGATATTACATGCGTAAATATGTAAATACTGGCCTCGATTTACTGAAAGGACAAACATCATGGCACTCGTGGGTACTGTTTGGGATGAACGAAATGTATCTAAACTATGCCGAAGCATTATCACATGCTTGCCCAACACCATCGAGCACAACTGCCGGTGATGGAAAAGTACATCCAAAATCGGCAGTAGCTCTGGTAAATGAAATTCGTAACAAAATTAAAATCAGTAGTCGATTCAATCTCTATTCGTATCCAACAACAATTAGTAAAGCCGATTTTGAAAAAGCACTTACCAGGGAACGCCAGATTGAACTCGCTTTTGAAGGTCATCGGTTTTTCGATATTCGCCGCTTGCGTTTGATGGACGATCCGACTCAACGTGAGGCAATTCTGACAATAAAAGCAATGAAAATCACAAAAGATGCACTTTCGGGCGCTGTAAGTTATAATCAGGATTATGTGGTTGAAAGGCGCGAATGGGATGAAAAAATGTATTTTTACCCCATCCCGAACAGTGAGATAATGCGTAGCAACGGTAAATTAATTCAAAACACTGGTTGGTAGTAAATTCATAACAGAATAGTATCAATATTGCGCTAT
>CAIWIS010000645.1 GCA_903912795.1 uncultured Bacteroidales bacterium | reverse complement strand
GTTGCACACATGGCAACTGCTACTTTGGGCGACAATACTGTGTTGGATGTTGCCAATACAGGAGCTAAAGGTCCGGGCTTTGTTACACCATCTTCAACCTGGGGTTATGGTGTAGCCGATGCACTTACAGCTAACTGGCGATTGGCTTCTAATTCTATTCTGATTGATGCCGGTGACAATTACATTACGTCCGACATTGCAGGAACTGTTCGTCCCCAAGGAGATTATTCCGATATTGGTGCTTACGAATATTCTGCCACTTCAGCCCTATTCACTGCCAAAGAACAATTAGGTAATATTTACGGAGTTACAGGCGCTATCAGGTTCAATAACAATTCGAATACAAAATCAATTTCCATTTACAACGCAATGGGCATTTTGGTTCGTACGGTTCAAACCATGGCTGGCGAAAATACCATTTCACTTCCCGGAAATCAACTCTATATTGTAAAAGCAAATAACAAAGTAGCAAAGGTGATTGTAAAATAGATTTTACTTTAATTTTTAATTATTTACACCCAAAATACGACCTTCAAAGGTTGTGCTTTGGGTGTTGCTTTTTATTGTAATTGACCTTAATGAATGATAATTTACACTCAAAATACAAGTTGATTGCTATAAACGTAACTAGAAACATGTAGACGAACAATAGTAACCATAAATACGTACAATTTGCACCACTATGGTAGTTTAATACGCTCTATATTTGTCAAAATATTTTTTATAAATAACTTTTTTTGAATTACTTATGAAACGAATTAAACTACTTTTTTTATCATTTGTGTTTGGTGGGATGGCAAATGCAACTGTTTATTATGTTAGTGCGAGCGGCAATAACACGACAGGGACAAGTTGGGGAACAGCTTTTACAAGCCCTGCAGCAGCATTAGCAAGTGCTAATCTTGTAACTAATCCTTTTCCGGTTGCTGGAGACGAAGTTTGGGTTAAGCAAGGAACTTATGTTTCTGCAACTCAATTAACATGGAAAACAGGCATTAACTTCTATGGTGGTTTTGTTGGTAATGAATCTCTTCGTAGTCAACGAAGTACAGATGCTTCGCTCACTATTCTGGAAGGAAATAACACAAACAGAGTATTAAATGCACCCTCGATGGCGTCTGCAACTACTTGGGAAGGATTTACTGTTCAAAAAGGCACAGCTGCAACTGGTGCAGGTGCTTTCCTTC
The DNA here is from genome assembly GCA_903912795.1 of uncultured Bacteroidales bacterium. Lineage (GTDB taxonomy): Bacteria > Bacteroidota > Bacteroidia > Bacteroidales > Paludibacteraceae > Paludibacter. Next base: position 2,670 of record CAIWIS010000645.1, on the reverse strand, counting down.
AAATGAATGCCATTCTTAGTAATTGTATTTTTCAGAATAATTCAGCTGCGAATGCAACAACACCATTTATTGCTGCGGGAGGTGGAATTTATATTCAAGGACTTTCTGCTGACGCCGATTCAATCAAGGTATTAAATTGCACAATAAAAGACAATACCGTAAAAACAATTATTACAACATCTGTTTCGGGTTACAATTATTGTGGTGGTGGTGGAATTTATGTAAAAGCAGGTTCTATAAAAGCAGTTATTAGAGGATGTACGATTGAAAGTAATACAGCCGACGGCCTGGGAACTGCGAACGCAATTGTTTCCGGAGGTGGAATTTATATGTGTGACGGGACTGTCAATGTATGTATTGTGAAAAATAATACCGTTACAAATGCAAATCCAACTACATTAGCACTAACTAATGCTAAAAATCAGGGTGGTGGAATTTTTGTTATGCCACAAGCTTCTACAAATACGGTTGTGCAAAATAGTAGCATTTCAGGTAATTCGGCTCCGACTTATGTTGGTGGAGGTATTGCCATTGATCCTCTTTATACATCAACAGTTGTTACAGGAAAAGTAAGTTTTCTCAACACTTTAATCACAAATAATAGTACACGAGGTGCAGGAGGTGGTGCAATAACAGCAGCTGGTAATGTAGCTTCTACATCTGAATATATATTTAATAATTGTGTCATTGCAAATAATGAATCAAGTGCGGTGGCTGCAGGAGGCGCCGGGGTTTTTGTGAATAATTTACTTGGTACGAATGTTTCACCTACTGTTAATAATTCTGTTAAATTTTCAAACTGTACATTTGTAAATAATAAGATGCTAACAACTAATTATGGTGGAGCAGGTATTTTCTACAATTTCATTTCAGCTGATATTACTAATTGTGTATTTTGGGGCAATGGAAGTATTGGAGCACTAGCACCTTACCACGCACGTGTAAAAACAACGCTTACTACCAATAAAATGATAAATTGCATTTTCGATAATAGATTTGTCGAATCGCAAGTTTCTCCATCTGGTTATGCTACAGACCTTACAGGAAAAGTAATTGTTGATGTAGCTAATACAGGCTCGGCGGGTGGAACTTTGTATGCAAACTTTGTAAGTCCTACCAATTTTGTTGGTAAAGTGGTTTCGGGAGCTGACCAAACTTCATTCAATGCTGCCAATTGGTCTATTACTCACGCCTCAGCTTGTGTAAATAATGGCGCTACTATAGCGGGAATTACTACCGATATTACCGGTTTAGCACGTCCACAAGCAGGTGCTTATGATATTGGAGCTTACGAACTACGAGCATACACAATTACGGCATCGGCTAATAATGGAAGTATGGGTAGTGTTTCGGGAGCTGGCTCAAAAGTAACTGGGTCTACTGTTTCGCTGGTAGCTACTGCTAATTCAGGTTACCATTTTGTAAACTGGACTGAAACTGGCTCTGAAGTTTCCACCAATGCAACTCTTCCTACATTTACAGCTTCAGCAAACAGAACGTTGGTTGCAAATTTCGAACCTAATACCGTTCCTGTTAGTTCTGGTACAACCAATGCCGCGGATATCACTTGTACAACCTGCGATGTAACCGTTGCTGCAGGTGCTGAATTGACTGTTGGCGCCACCAAATCTTTGAAATCTGTTACAGTAGCAGCCGGTGGAAAACTGACAATCACTGGTGGAGCATTAAATGTTACCAACGGCATTATCCTCGAAAGTGATGCTAATGGAACAGCTACATTGGTTGATGCTTATGAGACTCCAACTGTCAATGCCACTGTAAAACAATATGTTACAGCCGGCAGAAACTGGTATATGAGTGCGCCATTGAACAATACAGCCAACGTTTCGGACCTCAACAGAGGTAATTCTGTGCAGTATTATGATGAGAGTACCGGTTTATGGCAAATAGCATCCGGCACTTTAACACGTGGAAAAGGCTATATTCAGGTGGCAAATGCTTCTCAGGGAACTTCAGGTACGGTTCAGTTCGAAGGTATCGTTAATTCAGGAGATGTTCCGGTAACGCTAACTAACAATACTGCCGGACGAGGATTTAATCTGGTAGGTAATCCTTATCCTTCGTATTTGAATTGGTCATTAGTTGCCACCGATCTCGTTAACACGCATCCTACAACCGGTGCAAAAATGCCAAATGGTACTGCGTGGTATAGAACCATCGATTATAATGGTAAAAGTGCGTGGGCTACAGGCGTTGTTTATGCTGCCAATTCTGTAGTGTATAATGGTACAAGTTTCTACAAAACCTTAACAGGTGGAACATCTGGTGCAACAGCTCCTACGGGAACAGGTACTAACATCAGTGATGGTAGTGTTATCTGGCAAAACGAGGGCTCGGTTTATATATTTGCAACCGTGAGTTCAAATGGTACTCCATCGCATGCATCGGTAAGCAATCTGATTCCTCCAATGCAGGCATTCTGGGTGAAAACAAATACAGGTGGTGGAACACTTACCTTCAAAAATAGTATGCGTGCACACGAGAGTGTAAGCAATAAACTCAAAGCTCCCAAAAGTCAGTTAAGCACAATGCCATTTGTACGTTTGAGTGTATCAAACGGTGCAAGCGCCGATCAGGTTGCAATTTATGCTTCGGAAAATGCAAGTAATGATTTTGATAGTGCCGATGCTCCAAAATTCTTTAATAACT
>CAIWIS010000644.1 GCA_903912795.1 uncultured Bacteroidales bacterium | reverse complement strand
TTCGCATTGAATTAAAGGTTTTGTAGGATTGTTTTTGGCGTATTTTTCGCTATCCTCGTAACCTAAATACATGGGGCAATAAATATCGGTAGACTTTCCTTTGTGAGCTTGCTCGTATTGCACCGGGCGACTTGGGTCTTCTTTCTTAATCCAATCGTAACAAGCATCGAAGTTTGGCCCCATACCGGCTTCGTTGCCAAGCGACCATACAATTATCGATGGATGATTAAAGTTTCGCTGCACATTACGTTGATTACGTTGCAAATGTGCCAAGGCGAAAGAGGCATTTTTTGCCAGTGTTTTGTCGCCATAACCCATACCGTGCGATTCCACATTTGCCTCAGCAACCATGTATAAACCGTATTTGTCGCATAAATAATACCAATAATTATCATCCGGATAATGGCAAGTACGCACGGCATTGATATTAAGTTCTTTCATAATGCGCACATCCTGCTCCATACGCTCACGGCTAATATAATAACCGGTTGCAGGATCCATTTCATGACGGTTAGCCCCTTTTATTAATATTGGCTGACCGTTTACCAACAATTGTGAATTTTTAAATTCCACTTTGCGGAAACCAACATTTTGTGTAATTACTTCGATTGTTTTACCCGTTTTATCTATCAACGAAGCAAATAAGCGGTACAAATAAGGCGATTCAGCCGACCATTTTTCAGGATTTGCCACATTGAAAATCGTTTTTCCAGCGCCATTTTGCGAAGCTGTAGCAATTATTTTATCGCCATCTTTCAATTCATAAGTTACAGATAATCCCGCTGCTGCTTTTGACAACGTGGTGTTTATTTCGAGCACTCCATCCTTGTAATTATTAACCAAGTCGGGTGTAAAACGTAAATCATCGATTTTCTGTGCGTTGCGAGCCACCAAATAGCAATCGCGCGCCACACCTGTCATACGGAAAAAGTCCTGATCTTCGAGAAAAGTACCATCGCACCAACGAAACACCTGAAAAGCGATTAAATTTTTACCTTTAACCAAATAATTGGTAATGTCAAATTCGGCTTCGAGTTTACTGTCTTCGCTATAGCCAACGTATTTTCCATTTACCCACAAATACATATTGGAAGTAACCGATCCGAAATGCGCAATCACTTGTTTTCCAGACCAATTTTGAGGAATATCTATTATTTTTCGGTACGAACCTACTGCATTATCCACAATGGGTGGTACTGGAGGATTCACCCAAACCTGACTTTTCCATGGATAACCAATGTTCACATAAATGGGGTCACCATAACCATTTTTTTCCCACATACCTGGAACATTTAATAAGTTCCAACCTGCATCTTCGTAATCTGGTTTGTAAAAATTCATCGGACGTTTATCGGCATCTTTTACCCAATAAAATTTCCATTTACCATTCAGCGTCTGATAATTAGCAGATGCTGTAGGAATGTTTTTCTGTGCCATTTCCATACTTTCGTATGGGAAATAATGTGCACGCATGGGTAGGCGATTCACCTCATTTTGTTCCGGATTTTTCCATTCGTCTTTTTGAGCGCTTACCATAAGTGATAAAGCACATAATAATAGGGCGAAATTGAGTTTTCTCATTCTGATTTTATTGATTATTGTTATGAATTATTTCGGTGGATAAAAATACGATAATAAATTGACTTTTCAAGCAGACAAATAAGTCAAAAAGGTTCAATTATATTTCAAAAATTGGTACTATTGTAACAACAGTAGACATAAAAATGACTTTGGGTCATTTTATATGTACTGTTGGTATATTAACATTGTTTTTGTATAAATAATTAAATCCCTGAATTTGCATATTTATAATTATATTTGTGTCTGAAATTGCATATTATTGCAATTTAATATAGGCTTATCCTGTATCATCGCTGTATCATCGCTGTAAGCTACCTGTATCATGTCCATATAATAGATATTTATACAGTTATCCCATAAGACTAACGATAAATATGTTGACTATTGGCGTGTATTTAGTTAAGGTTTTTATCTACATAGTTTAGCTATTGGGGGTAGCTATTGAACTGTACCCCAAAAGTTTTTTGTCTAACTTTTTGGGGTACAGTTCAAAAAGAAGACAACCTCTTTTTGTATCTAAAAACTACTGATACACAAAAAGGCTTGTTTCAGTAACCGTTACTTTATATTTTCGAAGTTTTTCTTTTGATGGTCCAAAAATTGGATTGCCAAATCCCAAACTTACATCGTAAACGGAACCACATTTAGTACATTTAACTTCGCCATATTTCCCTTCCACAGGAAATACTTTGGCATCTTGTTTAATTTCGTGCGTGCAAGCCATATCAAAAGCATAGTAAATGGAATTGCCATTATCGTCGAAATTGATACCCGAATAGACTAGAATACCAGCAAAACCAACTCTATCGGCATCATAAAATGGTTTATCGAATACTAAAAATTCGTTTGTGCTATTTTTAAAGGTATTGTATTTACCCGATAAATCAATTTTCAGGCTCACCATGGTAGTCGGTACCGACGATATATAGTTATCGTTACAGGCACCAAAAAAGCTTGAAAACAAACCAATGAGGATTATATTTCGCCAATTCGCCACAGATCGTCGTTTGTAAAATGCAAATTTTTAAGTGCGTCGATATTATCTTGCAATTGCAATACGGAACTGGTCCCAATTATGAGCGAAGTAACTTGCTGTTGGTGAAAACACCAAGCCAACGCCATTTGAGCCAATGTTTGTCCACGTTCAAGCGCAATAGCATTTAGCTTTTTCAATCGTTCAACTAATTCGTCTGTAATTTGTGATTTCCGTAAAAATCCATGGCTAAGCGCAGCCCGTGAATTTTCGGGAATGCCATTTAAGTATTTATCGCTGAGCATACCTTGTGCCAACGATGAAAAGCCAATAAAGCCAATTCCATTCTCAGCAGCAGCTGGCAGTACTTCAGTTTCAATTTCGCGCGTGAGTATACTATAACGACCTTGATAAATGAGACATGGAGTGCCATTTTCACGTAAAATACGGTAAGCTTCGCGTGCTTTATCCTCAGGGTATTTTGAAATGCCAACATACAATGCCTTACCTTGTTTCACCATATCCGAAAGTGCGCCCATAGTTTCTTCAAGCGGTGTATTCGCATCGTATCGGTGCGAATAAAAGATATCCACATAGTCGAGTCCCATACGTTTAAGGCTTTGTTCCAAGCTGGCAAACAAGTACTTACGTGAGCCACCATCGCCATAAGGGCCAGGCCACATAATATGTCCTGCTTTGGAGCTGATAATCATCTCATCGCGATAGGAAGCAAAATTATCATGCAACATTTTGCCAAAATTGCGCTCAGCACTTCCAAATGGAGTTCCATAATTATTGGCTAAATCAAAATGCGTAATACCCTTATCAAAAGCATATTTCAACATTTTCAGGGCTTCGTCCTGATTATCAACATCGCCAAAATTATGCCATAAGCCAAGCGATAAACGTGGAAGTTGAAGTCCACTTTTACCACAAAAATTATAACCTACTGTATCAGTGTAACGCGATTCGGATGGAATGTGCATGGTTTAAGAATTTGAAGATTTGGAGATTTTAAAATTTTAAAATTGATTGAATTTTTCAAACTCTAAAATTTTCAAACTAAATTAAAATTTAACTTCAGGAGCATTATTACTACCTTCTTCTGCTTCGAAATAAGCTTTTTTCTCTAAGCCAGCAAAGTTTGCAACAATATTGGTTGGGAATTTACGAATGGAGGCATTAAATTCCTTACATAAATCATTGAAACGACCACGCTCTGTTGTAATACGGTTTTCGGTACCTTCCAATTGTGCTTGTAGTTCCAAAAAGTTCTGATTTGCTTTCAAATCAGGATAATTTTCGGTAATCATCAACAGTTTACCCAAAGCCGAACTTAACTGACCTTGTGCAGCTTGATATTCTTTTAATTTTTCGGCTGATAAATTTGTAGGATCTATAGTAACCTGAGTAGCTTTAGCACGAGCAGCCACTACACCTTCGAGTGTTTCGCTTTCGTGTGAAGCATAGCCTTTTACAGTTGCCACTAAGTTAGGAATTAAATCGGCACGACGTTGGTATTGATTTTCAACATTTGCCCATTGACCGCTAACAGCTTCGTCTTTTCCAACTAAACCATTGTATTTGCCAATTCCCCAAAATACAGTGAGTACCAATACACCCACTACTGCTAATAAAATAATTGTGTTCTTATTCATTTTGTTTTTATTTTTAAATTGATATCTCTGAAATTCTTAATTATTAATTATTAATTGTCGTTACCATCCACTTGTAGAGCCACCGCCTCCCGAAAAACCACCACCAAAGCTACCGCCCGAGAAGCCACCTCCGCCCCCACCAAAGCCGCCTCGACCACTACTCAAAATACTACCAGCCACAGCACCACCTACAAAGGAACTGCTATTGCGTTGTAAACGAGGTATGTTATCGTTGTGATTTTCTTCGTAACCACAATATTTACAATGATAAGTGGTACGCTCCGTACCAGAGCTTATATAAGTTGGAGCAACTATTGTTTTTTTATCTTTCAGTATAAATGCTTTGGTATTACATTTTGGGCAATTGCTATAAATACTCGGTTTATCGAGCGTAAATATAGCTTCGTTTTTGCATGAATTACAAACAAAAACATCATAATCAACTGCATGTAATTGCTCTTCGAACTGCTGTGCTAATTTAAGATGTGCATCTTCTTGTTTTTCGCTTAAAATATGCATTATACCATCACATTCACTGCATTTTATGGGTTCACGTCGAATTTTACGCATCATCATGGCACCATAAATATTAGCGGGAATAGTTGTAAGTGGTACTGGCAACAATAATAAGAGTAAATAAGTTGGTAATTTTAGCAATAAAATAGCTACAAAAACTAGTACTGGTAAAACCAGCGCCAATACCAATAATGCACCAGCTTTTTCGGATTTAATAGCCTTATAACGCATCATATTACTACTAAACTTTGTGTTTTTACGCACTTTGGCAACAATATTGCCAATCCAGATAAAAGCCAAAAGCATAATAAATAAATAAGCTCCAATGGCCATAGGTAAAATCTCGTCCCATGGAATTTCCACTTTCTTTTCAACAAAAGTTTCACCTTTCACGGTTTTAACTATCATATCCACTCCAGCTAACATACCACCATCAATATCCCCGTTTTTAAAAGCGGGAATCATTGCTTTCGTTTGAATACGTTTCGTAATAGCATCAGGCAAAACACCTTCGAGACCATAACCAGTTTCAAATGTTACCTTGCGCTGATCCGACACAAAAAGCACCAATAAACCATTGCTATTTTCGGCAGTTCCAATACCCCATTCCTTAAACAAAGCTGTGGCAAAAGGTTTAATTTCCTCATAACCAATTGAATTTACCATTACTACAGCCACTTCCGATTTGTTAGTAGCTTGCAATTGACCAAGCATTTGGTTTATTTGCTGCACAGTTTCTTCACGCAAAATTCCGTCCGGATTGCTTACAAACGCTGCTGCATTCGTAATTTTTGGATTGGGAATTGTTTTAACAGTATACTCAACCGCCAAAACTGAAAGCGATAAAAGAAGTAGTAAACTTATAATTGTTGACTTCATTTTAATTAATATTGAGCATCCAATAACTCTACCGTAAAATATAACATCGAATAAGGTGGAATTGTTCCTTTGTCGGTTGAATTATAACCCAAGGTATAAGGGAAAAACATTTCCATACTTCCACCAACTTTAAGCATCGAAATAGCTTCTTGCCAACCACTTACAGTACTTGACAAAGACCCTTTGTATGTACCACTATCAAATATTTTTCCTGTAATTAACTTACCAGTATATCGTACTTCAACATACGAACTAGCATTGGGTTGCTTCATATTACCAGCATAAATTATTTTGTAACACAAGCCTGTATCAGTGGTTTTGTAAGTATTATCCGTACTTTTTGCAACTATCTCGGCAGCATATTTCTGATCGTTTAAAATTTTCCAATCGGCAAATTTATCTTCGGTACATGAACTTAAAACCAGCAACAAAAACAGTAAAGGCAATAGTGTAATGCGTTTCATCTTGATCTATTATTATTTAATTTTATTTTTATATTGTTCTGAAAATGACTTATTTGAAAACTTTGGCATGGAACGATTTGGTCCCCACATCACATAATTGAATGGCGAAGTTACGATATTTTTCACAAATCCAAAGACCAAATTAAATCCTGCCCGTTTTGAACTAATCAACTTGAAGCCTTGCATTGCAATTTTCTCTGCTTTGGGGCGTAGGTTTTGCTCTACGGCTTTACGACGGTTGCTGAGTAAAATGTCAGTCAAAGGAATTTTAACCGGACATACTTCCACGCATTTACCACAAAGTGTCGACGCAAAACTAAGATGCGAAAAATCTTTGAATCCACGTAAAAATGGAGTGAGAACTGAACCAATAGGTCCACTATAAGTAGTATCGTAGGTATAACCACCAATGGTTTTGTACACCGGACAAGCATTAAGACAAGCACCGCATCGTATGCAAGCTAAAGATTCATACGCTTCATCATCGGCAAAAACAGTTGTACGGTTATTGTCGAGTAATATTACGTACATTTTTTCAGGGCCATCTACTTCGTTTGTTTTACGCGCTCCGGTAAAAATTGTGTTATATGCTGTAACTTGCTGTCCGGTACCATGAGCTGCCAACAGTGGATAAAACAAACCCAATTGATGCATTTTGGGAATAATCTTTTCGATACCAGCAATTACGATATGAACTTTAGGAAAAGCGGTAGTCATCAATCCATTACCTTCATTTTCGGTCACAGAAATACCACCAATATCAGCTATCAAAAAATTGGCTCCCGTTACTCCCACTTCGGCTGTTGTGTATTTTTTACGAAGCACCTGCCTTACATATTCCGTCATTTCTTGAGGAGTACTATCGATGGGTGTATTAAACTTTTCGTTAAACAACTTTGCAATATCGCCTTTGGATTTATGCATGGCTGGTGTAACAATATGATACGGCTTTTCGCCCGCTACTTGCACTATAAACTCGCCCAAATCAGTTTCAACCGACTCGCAACCTACACTTTCGCTTACATGATTCAATTCAATCTCCTCGGTAGTCATCGATTTGCTCTTTACAAGCAATCGAGCATTATTCTGAGCTAGGATATCTTTTATAAAATCAGTTGCTTCGGCAGAATCAGCAGCCCATAGCACTTCAGCACCATTAGCTGTACAATTTTGCTCAAATTCAAGTAAATATTTGTCCCAATTAGCCAACACATCGCGCTTAATAGCAGCTGCATTTTGCTTTGCCAATTCCACATTTTCATAGCGTGCCATACCTTTCTCCACTGCTGCATCGTAACGCGCAATGTTGAATTTAATTGTTTTTCGGTGATTTACATCGAAAGCAATTTTTTTGGATGCTTTTGAAAACTGTTGACTTGTAGACATTTTTACTGTTTCACGTTATTTGGCTTCGCCGTTATTTGCACTTCGTGCGTTATTTATTGTTATTCAATTATTTACTGTTGTCTTTTGTCTTTTGTCCTTTGTCTTTTTACTTCTTAATGACAAAACTAAAGCTTCCCACCATATTTCCATCGCAGAAAAACTCTGCACGATAATTTCCTGCTTGTAAAACTTCTTCTACTTTCCAATAAACTACATCACTATAAGTTTCGCCTGTATATTCGAAGTCTTTTTTGATTGAATAGTTGATTTTTTTGTTTTCGAACTGAAAAACTTGATTTGCATTTTTGGCTAATACTTCGCTATCCGGACGAGTAAGTCTTACATAAATTGTTTTATTGCCTGGATTTGCTGTAATATTTTTTGTAACCGTGTAATTAAATTGCAGATTAGCAATTTGTGAAAACCATGTAGTTTTTTTAT
>CAIWIS010000643.1 GCA_903912795.1 uncultured Bacteroidales bacterium | reverse complement strand
GTCTGCCTAGTACTTCGGTTTTTGATAAAACGCGGTTCTTGCCTCCAGTAATGTCGTAGTACAATCGTTTGGTAATAAATAATTTAGGTATAAATCGTTCTATTAAAAACAAAACTGAGTAAGCCAAATAGTTTATTCCGTTTGGCAATTTTTTCAAAAACCTTTTTTTAACGGTACTTTTTGTTTCAAAGCAACATATAAATATCCCATTATCCGGAAGTTTCGAATTTATAATGGATAATAACTTATTGATTCCTCGGATATTGTTGAGTAACTGTAAATTTATTATCGTTGAGTATTTGTAAATTGGTTTTGCTTTAAATTCGCTTAATACTTCCGAAAAACTAACGTAAGTATTGCCACTTCGTAAATCTACTGTTTTTGAAAGTTCGTTAAAAACATTTTCGCCCGAATAATCAATTATTACCGAACATAAATCCCGATAACTTTCATCGTCCAATACAGTGGCTGGTTTTAAAACTGCATTCGTACGTATTTCTGGTTCTACAGTTTGCTCCTCGTAGTTGGCTGCATATAAAATTGCAAAATAAAGGAAATGAAATGCCGAGTTTACAAAGAAAACGGCTGTAGTAAATGAGAATAATACACCGACTGTAAAATATTGATCAAAAATATAATGTGATATGCCCCACATGCTTAAAAAAGTAATGATAGTGGCATAAAACAAATTAAATGAAGTATACAGGTATTTTTGAAGATGAAGTGGTTTGTAACGTCCTAAAAAATAAGACACTACAAGCCATATTCCAAAATAGATTACAGCAGCAATATCGTATTTTTCGAACGGATTACGTGTAGTAAGCGGAAAAAAACGAAGTACCACAAATATGCACATTGTCAGAAACAAAATGTCGAACAATATGCTTATACGCGATGGTTTGTATAAAAAACCACTCAGAGTTTGGCTGTTTTTAGTTATCATATTTTTACTTCATTCGAAGCTTCTTCAATTATTTTCGCAGCCTCGGCTTTTGCTTTGGTACTAATGGCTGTAGCTTGTTTACGAGCTGTTTCGTCAATTTTTTTTGCTGCAATTTCTGCTGCTTTTTTTGTCAATGGGTTTGTGGCTTTTGCAATCAGTGCAGCGCCTTGTTTATTGGCCTGCTCAATTAATAAATTTCCTTGTTTTTCAGCTTCGGCAATTAATAAATCGGCTTTGTCATTTGCTGCTTTTATGGCTTTCTCTTTTTGTTTACGTGCTTCTTCAAGTGCCTTTTCTTTTACATCTTCCACTTTTTTTGTCACTTCAGTTATCACTTTTTCCTTAGCATTATTTACCATTTCGGTAGCTGTGCTTTTTAAATCGAGTTCAATTTTTGGTTTTTGAAACGTTCCACTCATTTTGAAATTCACGTTCGAAAATTTACCTAAATTGAGTTTGTCAGGTAGCTGCACTTTACCTACATAAGCTATGCTTTTATCCAATCCCGTATTACCACCTAAAGTGAAATTAACATCTGAAACCTTAAAATTAAATGGTTTAGTAGTAATTTTACCATCACTTATCGAAAAATGTAAAGCGAGGTCTTTAATCGTCATTGGTATAATGTCCGATTTTTTTAACGAATTAGCTAAAGCCTCCAAAGCAGGTACATTTTTCAGTCCAACTTGTTGAGTTGAGAATGCTCCTCCACCCACCACTGTTGCTAAATCGGGCATCATATCGCCTTTAAGTAATGAGTTAAATTTGAAAGTTGTCGAAAATTTTCCAGCTGCTTTTCCAAATATAGGGGCAAATTTCTGTAAAGTCTCCACTTGCGAGAATATTTCCTTAAAAACTACTTCCTTTAATTGGATGTCAAAATTTACTTTTGGTTTTAATGTGTCAATTGTACTGTATAAGCCATTCATTACCAATGCTCCACCAAAGCCATTTAAAGCTACGTTATTCATTTTAACTTCGCTGTTGGCAGCTATCAGCTGACCGTTTACATTACTGAAATTCATTTTATCGTATTTAAGCTCTTTAACGTTGGCTTGTACAATAAAATCGATATTGTTAGGGATTTTTATAATTGTAAGCGGTGCTGAAGCACTGTCTTTTGTACTTACTTCACTTGTTTCGGACATAAAATCATTCAAATTCAAGTAGTTCGAATTGAGTTGTATCTGTCCTTTTAATGTTTTGTTTTGCAAAGCATAAGCAATGAAATTTTCAAGTTTACCACTAGCAGCTATGTCATTATTGCCCACTTTCATATTCAATGCCGTTAGATCAACGAATCGATTGTTAAACAACATTTGAGCATTGTCAATGTCAATTTTCTTTGAAAATGAACTGATTTCTGCTTCGAGTTTTGAAATATTCATTTTACCCGAAAACTTAATATTTTCGTAGCGGTTATTCTCAATATCGGATTGTAAGGCAGCTAAATCGAGGTTAATATCAAAAATTCCATTCAATTTTGTTTTCTCATCGAGTGGATATACTTCTTTTATCATCCCAAGATTAATTTTACCTAAAGCTTTACTTTCAATATAAGTATCAGACATAGGATGTTTAATATAAATACTTGTTTTAAATGGATTCCCACCTAAATCAAACGATAAGTTTTGAACATGAATTGTAGTTTCGTCCAAAGTTCTTCCTGGATTTTTTATATTAGCATTAATCTGTATGCTTTTTACAGGTTTTGGTAGCGAAGGGTATTGAAACCAACCATTGTTAGCTGTTAAATTTAAATCGAATGCAGGGTAATAATCGCCTATGTATAAGCCTTTTATTGTGCCATTCATCCAAAAGTCACCTCCGGTTTTTATGTCGCTAAAAGCATTTGAATAAAATGCAGGAATCATGGAGAGAATGGCTTTGAAATCTGTTTTATCAGTCATTAATGCAATATCCATATCCCAACCATCCGGTATGCCTTTCAGCCAGCCTGCCAATGAAAAAGGAATTTCATTTAATTTGGATGCATTTTCGCTAAATTTAAATATCATAGCATTCAAATTAGCATCTATATTGGCATTGATTTCTGCTTTGGCATTCGAAATATAATCCATCCCATCCCAATTAAACGTGAGCGATTCACAATTGGTTTTAGTCACAAGCCTTGAACTATCGGCAGTTAAATCGCCCACGGTACTGTGATTTAATCCTTTAAGAATAAATTTCATGTTGGCCGATTCATAATTGTAAACTATATCGGCATTATTTATATTAAATTCGTGCAGTTTTAGATGAAAATTCATGGCTGCTGTATCAGCTTGCTGTGTACTGTCAGTTTTCCAAATTTCCCAGTTTGCTTTTCCACTAGGTAATACACGTACATTTACTCTCGAATCGTTGAATTCAAGTTTACGAATGTCATATCCTGTTTCGCTAAAGAAGCTTTTAATATTAACTATCAAGTTTATATCTTCGCTGTAAATAAGTGTGTCTTTTTCAAATTCATTTTTTCCAATAATCCTGAAATCTTCAAGTTTTATTGATGCATTTGGAAAATTTCGAAGAAAACTTAAATTTACGTCCGTAAACTCAATTTTTGCATCAAGCATTCCTGCTAACTCGTTTTTAGCCTTTAATTCAATTTTATCTTTAAAAACAAATGGTAAAGTAGCTAAAATGGTTATAAACAGTAAAATAACCAAAACAAAGTATATTGCAAACTTCTTCATCATTCTAATATATTTAGTGGTATTATAAAATCAATGTTTAATACAAAAAAATCAACCCACAAAGATAGTATTTTAAGTAAATATATCACATGTAATTATTTTAAAAACGCCTCAGTATAACATTTTGTTGTATTTGAAAGTGAGTAATGAGTACATTTATAAAAATAAATATGATAAAAAATCTAAAAACGCTTGTTTTTTACAAATCTGTGAGTATATTTGCATAATTAAATATCCCAAATCACCCTCAAAACTAATAAATGCCTATTGCTTAAAATTACTCTAAACACTAAATTTGGAAGTAATGAAAAATCTAAATCAATTAGCCGATGATCAATTGGTTAAAATGTATGAAGAAGGCAAAAACGAGGCATTTGAAATCCTACTTACACGTTACAAATCGAAGGTATTTTCGTACATTTTTGTAATTGTACGCAACAAAGAAATTACCGAAGATATTTTTCAGGATACATTTGTTAAAGCCATTGCCACTATTCAACAAGGACGTTATGTTGAGTCAGGAAAATTTCTTGGCTGGATTAATCGTATTGCTCATAATCTAATTATTGACCATTTCCGTCGGGAGAAAAACGAAAATACAATTTCGGCGGATAATTCTGATTATGATATACTTAACGATATAAAGTTGTCGGAAAAAAGCGTTGAAGACGTATTGTCGAACGAGCAAATTATGTTTGACGTTGTTCGTCTAGTCGAGTTTTTACCAGCATCACAGCAACGTGTTATTCGTATGCGTTTTTTCGAAGATATGAGTTTTAAAGAAATTGCCGAAAAAACAAATGTGAGTATCAATACAGCATTGGGCCGTATGCGTTATGCATTGTTAAATATGCGTAAAATAGCATCAGAAAATGGGATAATGCTCGAATTAAAATAATTCTTTTATTGGCAATACAATTTTTTATTAAATAGGACGTTATTAATTTAAACAATAAAATTT
>CAIWIS010000642.1 GCA_903912795.1 uncultured Bacteroidales bacterium | reverse complement strand
TTAGTAACCACACCATCCTGATCGAAATAGGATAATGAGCCGGTATAACGGGCTTCGGGAGTACCACCTGTTATCGAAATACCATGATTTTGAACTGGCGCATCCTGCAAAATCATATCCTGCCAATTGTGCTGTTGAATGTTCCGATAATCTTCCAATGTCCATGTTTTTGCATCTTTGGTTTGGAAATAACCGAAATTTCCTGTCATTTCAGTCGGTGTATAAATTTCCGATTGTAACTTTACAAACTCGTAAGCATCCATCATTGGTATTTTATGTATGGCCCGTTGCACACCGTAACTGCCATCGTAGCTCACTTTTGGTGCGCCAACTGTACCTTTTTTGGTTGTAATGATTACCACACCATTTGCTCCGCGTGCTCCATAAATAGCTGTAGCCGAAGCATCTTTCAATATCGTCAGGTTTTCAATATCGTTTGTGTTTAGTGTTGCAGCTATGGCCGGATCTTCTACCGGAAAACCATCGATTACATACAACGGGCTATTGTCCTGTGTAATGGAGTTGGCACCACGAATTACGATATTCATCGTTCCACCGGGCGTTCCTTCCGACGAACTTACATTCACACCTGCTACACGTCCGGCCAATGCCTGGTCGAAGCTCATAACCGGCGCTTTTTGAATTTCGCTTACATCCACATTCGCTACCACGCCCGTATTGTCTTTTTTCTTAACGTCACCGTAACCAATTACCACCACTTCCTCGAGCGATTTAGCATTTTCAATCAATACTACTTTGAGGATTTGATTTTTTACAGGTTTCAGCTCTTTTCTGTCGTAACCTATGTACGAAAAGGCTAAAACAGTTGATGCATCCGGAACCGAGATACTGAATTTTCCATCAATATCGGTAACAGTTCCTTTGTTTTGTCCTTTAATCTGGACATTTACTCCCGGAAGTGATTCGCCTTTTTCGTCAACCACAACTCCCGATACAGGTATCTGAGCCATAGCAAGCGCGGATACTGCAACTGAAAGAAGCAGTAAATACATTCGTAATTGTTTCATTTTTTATAAAATTATTTTTTGAACGTTTCTGTTGCCCGCAGTGGTTAATGTAACGAAGTATATACCTGATTTCAGATTTATTTCGTCGCCCGGCTGAACTTGTTTGCTCAATCGTATTTTTCCCTGAACATCGTAAATATCTGCTTTGCCGGCAACGGAAGCTACTAATTTAGTCCCTTTTTGTTGGAATAAAATCTTTTGTGCATCGATGTTTTTGGTTCCTGATACTAAATACTCGTAAGCACCAATATCAACACCAGCGCCTTGTGGACGTGTAATACCCGATAAATCAGTTGCAGGTGCCCCTGTTCCGGTTCCCATGTCCATTAATACCGAAGCCGTTGCCAATGACCAGTTATTGTTTGCTGGATCGGCAAATAATCCGGTCGAAGTTGCTGTAATATCGACTGTATTTACAACATTTCCGGTAAAGTTTGTCGAAAGATTGGTATACGCACAATTGGTGATTGTTCCCAAACATCCACTAACTGCCGAAATTTGACCCGATTTTACATCTTCGCCCCAGAACACATTATTGGTAAAGTTGATGGTTGCCGTTGTAGCATTCGATAGATAAGCGCCACCACCCAAATTATTGACAACTGTACAATTAATAACGCTTCCGGCACTCACATACACCGCCACTTTGTTGGTTGCAACCGAAGTTCCATAAATCAGCGAATTCTTAAGCACACAGGTAGCCGAAGTTAACGATACCGCCGAGGAGTTACCAGCTGTTGCATTGTTATTTTTAAAAATACATTTGGTAATTTCAACATTTCCAGCTCCCTGCGCTTTAATACCTGCGCTTGCTCCCGAACCACTCGCAGTACAAGAATTTGAGTCGAATACACAGCCTGTAACAGTATATGTTCCTCCAGCGCTGCTATTATTGGCCATAATACATCCACCTTCGGCACCTGCCGAAGCGGTATTTGTATTGTTTGTAAAATAGCAGTTGGTTGTTGTTGCTGTTTTCGATGCTGTTGAAATATAATATCGTAAAGCCACACAAGCATTATTCGTAAATTTACAATTCTGAATCGACATATTCGGACGTTGCCAAACTGCTTGTCCTGCGGTATTTGGGCATCCGGTAAAAGTAAGTCCGTCAATAATCATGGTACGGTCGCCACCGGCATTAAAAATTCCGTTTGCACTGGCAGAACCGTTTAGTATCGTTTCGTTGGTGTAATCCCATGTACCAGAACCTTTGGCGCGATCGGTCAATGCATTTTCAGTTCCTGCAAAACCACCATAAACGCCAGCAGGAACAAATGCACCACCTCCTGATAATATACTCCACTGAGCTGTAAAACTATAGGTTCCTGCAGCTATCCAAACCTGATCGGCTGAAGTAAATGTTACGCCGGCAATACCGTTAATCAAATACGTTGGAGCTATTATCGCATTTCTGTCGGCCAACCATTGCTGTAGTGTAACAGCGGTTGCTCCGTTTGCACCAGACGCAGACAGGTTAACTTTATATACATTCTCAAAACCGGCAGGAGTGCTTGTCCATGTTGTACCGTTATTGGCTACAAGATATAAATTAGCCGAGAATGCAGTGGCTGCTGCCAGTAAAAAAGCTATTAGAATTAAAGTTATTTTTTTCATGACTATTTTGTTTTTAAAATTAGTTTACAGCTATTTTTGTGTTGGAGTTATTTGCGTTTACAATATAAACTCCTTTGTGAAGAGGTACTGAAATTAAATTCGCTCCGGAATTTGCAGAAAATACTTTTTTGCCCGAAATATCAAAAATATTAATTGGTTGATTGTTTTCAATTCCGTTAATAGTAATTAGACCATTTTCTACCGAAATTTGAGTATTTCGATTTGCAGTTTTCAGTTTTGTGGAAGTATCTTCTATTAGACTGAAATCGTCCAGTAAAATTCCCGAATAAAGCGTTTTAACAGTAGGCACCGATGAGTCATAAGTTGTGGCAATCCCAAGACCAAAAAATGCTGTACTAAAATCGGCAGTCGGATTTGTAGATATCCATGTAGGCATATCAAAAGTAGTCTGGTATTGTGTCCATGTAGTACCACCTGTCAGCGTAATCGTTTTTGTAAAGTTCAATTTCAATGTGTTGTCTGTAACAAAAAGTACCATTTGAGTACACTGATTATTGGCAGTTGCATCTACTTTAGCCCAGACCGAAGCAATATATTTTTTTGTATGAGTTAACCCAGTGGTTAGTTTTTGTAGGTTCACACAATTGTACCAGGAGTTTAGTCCGGTTTGAGTTGTATTGGAGTTTATCTTCAAATTCATAGAACTTGTTCCTGAATGAAAATCACTTGTGGTGAGCACTCCTTTTATATAACCTGAATTTGCAGCTTTCTTTACCCACATGCCTGCCGGAACAGTAATAACAGTTGCAGTAGGGTTAGCGGCTTGAGTTAATGTAGCCGTAATTGCGTCTACACGATAAAGAACATTTGTTGTACTTTCGACAACTGTAAAAGTAGCAGCATCAGCTTCGAATCCCGGATTAGTTACCAGATTTTGTGAAAAAGAAAAAGCGGAAAAAGATGTTATAAAGAACATCACTAAAGTAATTTTTTTCATGATAATATTTTTTAAAAATTGTTTTTAATGTTGAGAAGAATTCACGTTGCAAATATACACGTACATTTCAAAAAACATGTCGTAAAATTGTACGAAATAGGGTTGAAATTGTTCTCTGATAGCAGATTTAACTAATATAACAACAAAACACCCCGCAACGCAGCAGTTCTGACTTGCATTGGTGCGGGGTGTGATTCGTAACCTTAAAAAACTATATTGTTAAACTAAACTTGTTTCCTGTTTAAACGGATTTTGAACACTATTTAATGTTTCACTTGGCCCTGCAGGCGGAGCAGATTCCAATGCCAAGGAAATTTCGTTGTCTATCAAAATGAGCTCTAACTGTGGAGCTGTATATATTTTCTTTTCCATAATATTATTTGATAATTACTCTTGTTGTTAACTCATTTCCATTATCCAGAACCCGTACCACGTAAATACCTGTATTTAGTTTGCAGTTTACAGTTTGCAGTTTAGCTGTGGTTTGTCCGTTTTCGATTAGCTGTCCTAAAGCGTTGTAAATGGAGTAGTTGCATTTTTCTGGAGATGAAATCACAATCTGACCAGCTGCATTGCTATAGACTATTGCCTTTGAATGGTTTTTGTTATCAAATCCGGTAGTTGTGCCTTTGGCACGGAAAATCAGACTCATACGGTCGGCATTATTCGTAGCCGATGAACCAAACTGATAGGCTTCACCTTCCGATAAATTAAATTCAGTGTTCGTTTGTTTGTCACGGAGTATAAGTTGCAGGTTGGCAGGCAAGTTAGCAATTTCTGTCGCTTTCAGACTAAATCTGTTGTCATTTTCTGTTACAAATCCCAAAGCCAATGTAGTTCCTTCCTCAATACTATTCAGAGCGTTAATTGCCAATTTCTCATTACCAGCCAGAGTATAAATTTCGGCCTGATACGAACCTGAGTTATTAAAGAATTTTGGAGCATCGGCACTATCAAAATCATTACTTGCATTTTCCGAAGCATAAATTGCAACCTGATCGGCGCTTGCACCGTTTGATACACTCAAACGTACAAATGGCATT
>CAIWIS010000641.1 GCA_903912795.1 uncultured Bacteroidales bacterium | reverse complement strand
TCGGGTATCATTGCTGAATTGTACAAAGAAGCGGGCGACAAAGTGCAAGCTGGCGATATTATTGCCAAAATAAAAGTAATACCAGACATGGTAAGCCTGAATGCTGCCGAAAGCCGTGTACAATTGTCGCAATTGGCTTACGACCAAGCAAAACGCAACTACGACCGCGACAAAAAGCTTTTCAACGAGAAAGTGATTTCGCGCGAAGAGTTCGAAAAAGTGGAGTTGCAATTTAACAACAATCGCGAAGAATTGAAAACTGCCAAAGATAATTTAAGCTTGACTCGCGATGGTATTTCGAACGATAAATCACAGATAAGCAACACCTTGGTTCGATCCACTATCAACGGAACAATTCTAAATATTCCGGTAAAAGTGGGTAATTCGGTTATTCAGTCCAATAGTTTCAACGACGGTACAACCATTGCTACGGTGGCAAATATGAACGATATGCTTTTTGTGGGTAAGCTCGACGAAACCGAAGTAGGACGGATCAAAACTGGTATGCCGATGGATATCACTATTGGAGCTATAGAGGGAACAAAACTCACTGCCGAACTCGAATATGTTTCGCCAAAAGGTGTGGAAGAAAACGGAGCAATTCTTTTCGAAATGAAAGCAGCTGTAAAAGTATCGAAAGATGTGTATGTGCGAGCAGGCTATAGTGCCAATGCCGAAATTGTACTTTCGAAACTCGAAAATGTGCTTACTGTTCCTGAAAGCTGCATCGAATTTAGTGGCGATACTGCTTTTGTGTACGTAATGAAAACCAAAGAACCACAAGCATTTACCAAAAAGCAAGTAAAAACCGGACTTTCTGACGGAATTAAAATTGAGGTAAAAAGCGGTTTAAAACTCAAAGATAAAATACGCGGTGCGGAAATTATTGAAGATAAAAAACCTGAAGCTAAAAAATAAATTAATGTGATGATGAGTTGATGCGATGATGTGATGATTAGAGAATGAAGTAATTAAGGAAATAATTCAAAATATAATAACAATTGAGCCAAAAAACTCGCTCCCTCTCCTCAAGGAGAGGGTTGGGGTGAGGAGATAACAATTTAAAAGATGCGTAAAATAATAATATTCATAGCCGCTTTTCTGACTGCATTCATTGCAAGTGCTCAGAAACCATGGACTTTGCAACAATGTGTGGACACTGCATTGGCAAACAATCGCAACATTAAACAACGCGAGTTGATGCGACAAAATAACGAAATTGCCTGGCAACAGGCACGTAATAACCTACTCCCAAATTTGAACGCTTCGGCAAGTCAAGGTTGGAGTTTTGGACGGTCGCAAATGGTCGACGGAACATACCGCAATATCAATTCCAATAGTTCAAGTTTCAATTTGCAGAGTGGCATTACGCTGTTCGATGGATTGAAAATGAAGTACGAAATAGATGCTAAAATGGCACAACTAAAACTCTCGGAAGCTAATTTGCAAAAAATCAGGCAGGATATTGTGTTGAGTGTGTCATCGGCTTTTTTACAAGTGTTGCTCAATAAAGAATTATTGCAAATTTCGAACGATCAAATTAAGCTAACCGAAAGTCGGATTGAGCAACAAAAATCGCTGGTTGATGCAGGTAAATTAGCCGAAGGCGAAATGTATGAGCTTTATTCGCAATTGGCAAAAGAAGAGTTGACGCATACACAGGCAGCTAACATGCTGAAACTTTCGATGCTCGATTTGGCTCAGATTCTGGAATTATCCGATTTCGAAAAACTAGATATTACCATTCCAGCCGATTTAGTGGAGAATGAATTACAGTTGCTCAGTGCCGATGCGGTTTATGCAAGTGCAGTAAAAACCCGTCCGGAAATTAAAAGCGCTGAATTGCAATTGCAAAGCAGCGAAAAAAACATACAAATTGCCAAGTCGTTTTATTTTCCAACTCTCAGCTTTGGCGCCAATGTGGGTGGAGGATATTACAATGCGGTAAGTACACCACTGAGCACAAGTCTTGGATTTAACCTGTCGGTACCCATTTTTAATAAATTTCAGGTAAAAAACCAAGTTCGCTCAGCACAAATCGACGTAAAAAGCAACCAACTGAATGTGGAGAACGCAAAACTCGAG
>CAIWIS010000640.1 GCA_903912795.1 uncultured Bacteroidales bacterium | reverse complement strand
GAGAGCCTTTGCACATTATATGTTGGCTGTACATTTCGGTCCTGTGCCCATCAAAAATATACCAACACATCTGATGACAAATCTCGATTTGCCACGCGACCTAGTGAAAGATGTTTGCTTGTTTGCAGTAAAAGAACTGCGTACTGCAGTACCTATGCTTAGCGAAATTTCAACTACTAAAACAACGTCTTACATTACCAAATCGGTTGCCGAAGGTTTATCGCTTCGGGTTGGTTTGTATTTGGCTTCGCACCCCGATTGTAAAGTTACGGCTATGTACGATTCGGTAGCTGTATGGGGAAAACAATTGATTGACAGAAATGTACACACTTTAAATACAGCCACATTTTCGGCCAAAGGTGGAAGTGATATAAACGAAACATTGCCGGCTTATGCACGTATTTTTTTCAATAATATGATTAATAACGTTAACATCGACCAAAACAAAGAAAGCATGTGGGATTGTTCGTTCTATATGAAATCGAACCTAAATGGAACATATCAAGGCTGGAATGGTTCGTACATCAATTGGTTAGGTTCATATATAGGGGTTGATTGTGCAGATGCATCGTACGGAACAAGTAAAATTGGATATGCCAATCCGCAATATCGTCCACAAGCTACACTTTGGACAAAATACGAAGCAGGCGATAATCGAAGAGATTGGAATATAGCCACTTATGCCTATAAAAGCACAAATAATCTTCGCTACAATTACATTACCTACACACTACCCACAGCTATGGGAACTCCAACAACTCCCGCAAAACTGCTTTTCGTGGTAAAAGGCGATAAATTGGCCGACGAAACCATTATCGAAAACGGTGGTGCTGGTTATGTTGATGGTACTTACCCGGATGTAAAAGTGGAAGGTTATAACAATACATTCGTTGCCGGTACAGGAGCTGTAACTTCCTCTACAGGTTCAGGAAGCAAATTTACCATTACCGTTTCGGGTGGAAAAATAACAGGTGTTACACTACAGGGTACTTCGGCAACAGGCTATGTAAATGTATATTCGCGCGGAATTGGCAAATGGCGCAGAGAATACGAAGTGAATTATCCCACGCCGCGTGAGCAATATAATAATTCCTGCAACTTCCCTATTTTACGTTATGCCGATGTGTTGTTGATGACCGCCGAAGGCGCTTTGCTAAAATCGGGTACTGCCGGAGCAACTGTTACCGACGGAGTTGGTTATATCAATCAAATTCGAAATCGTGCTGGATTGGGTAATATTTCGGGTTACGATTTAGCTTATATTCAGGACGAACGTTCGCGCGAATTGTGTTTCGAAGGCGTGCGCCGAACCGATTTAATCCGTTGGGGATATGATAAATACAAAGCCGTTTACGATAAAATTGTGGACGATGCCAAAGTGTATGGGTCGGATGGTGCTTCCACTCCGGTTTACAAAGGCGATGCTGCTATAAATTCTTCGGGAAATAACGAACCGCGTCCAATATATGCAATTAAAGCATTGATGAACAATTATGTGAAATTCTCATTAATGCCGATTCCAAATAACGAAATAGGACGTGCCTCAAATACGTTTTATCAAAATCAGGGATGGTAATTTTATAATTAATAATTAATAATTGATAATTAACAATTAAGATGAAGACAAATATAAAAATATTCCTTTTTGCGCTTACTGCTATTATCTTGAGCAGTTGCGAGGACGATAGGGCGTTGGTGGTGGCACCCGATAATTTCAAAGTTGAAGTGGAGGGTTTTGTAAAGCTTATCAGCGATACCATTGTTGTTAATGTAAATGAAAATGTTACGTTTAAATTTCCCGATAGTTGTCCGGATGAGATATTGTTCTACTCGGGTGAGTCGGGCAAAGAGTACCGTTTCGGACAACGGGGTTTTTACAAAACAGAAGACGGCACTACTTTCGAATCAAAAATCACTGTAACAACCGCCGTTAATACTTTTGATAATGCAATAGCAAAAGATTTTGCGTTGGTTGCTATAGGTGGGCTGAAAAACCCTACAGCCGAAGAATTGGTTACAGCTACTAAAACGGAGTTAATGAAACTTCGTGCCACATCTATAGTTGCTACATCGCTAACCGAGAATTTTGTAATAAATTCAGCATCAACT
This sequence comes from uncultured Bacteroidales bacterium, assembly GCA_903912795.1. Lineage (GTDB taxonomy): Bacteria > Bacteroidota > Bacteroidia > Bacteroidales > Paludibacteraceae > Paludibacter. The sequence goes on along the minus strand of CAIWIS010000640.1, from coordinate 639 downwards.
CCGCTAAATCTAACTGCAGGCGATTTAAATATTGCCGTAGTAGCTAAAAGTGCTGATGCTACTAAAAACCTGCTTTCAATTCCGGCAGCTGGGTTGGTTGTTACTAATACCGAAACACGTAATTATGGTTATTCGAAAAACGGAGTTTCTGTAACAAACTCAAAAACGGTTGCTTATGCACAAATTACCAATATTCTGGGTTCAGCAGCTTGGGCACAACACGCACCAGCAAAAACCACTGCTCCCGGAACTGCCACAGAGGTTGACAATGCTTTGGGGTACACCTGGAATACAGGCGAAGTTGGTGTAAATTACAAACCTGAAGTTACCGGAACAGCTTCTGCACCTAACAAAAACGGAGTTGCATTGGCCGTAAATTATCCCGTTTCGGTTACTGCTCCGCTCGATGTAACCAAAGTAGTTGAAGCAGGAGTTGCACCAAGCGAAGCATGGCTAATTTGCAGAAGCATTAATCCCACAGCAGTTATACCTGATGCCAATACTATCGTAAAACGCGTTGATCAAAGCTCCATGAAATATTACCAATATACTTACAAAGAACGCGGCGTTTACAAAGCTTCGATTGTTGGCGTAAATGTGGGCACAAATGGTACTGCAAAGGTCGTTCATGAGTATGTG
>CAIWIS010000639.1 GCA_903912795.1 uncultured Bacteroidales bacterium | reverse complement strand
AAATAATTCTTCAGAAAATGTCCTAATTTAAAAAATAGTTGTATTTTTGTCCATTATCCAACTAATTGGTTTTAAAACTAAAAAAACAGAACATCATGGCAAAATCAGAAGATGCAAAGAAAAACCTTAAAAAGGAGGCTTTGAAAACTCCTAAAGAAAAAAAGGAAGAAAAAAGGCTTAAAAAAGCAAAGAGGGACTAACTCTCGGACATATCAATTAAAAGCCCCTACACCAACTGGTGTAAGGGCTTTTTAAATATATATAAACGTGTATCTTATTCAGCTACCACTTCGAAAGCTACTTCAACTGATACTTCTTTGTGAAGTTTCAATGTAGCTTTGTACGAACCAATTTCTTTAACAGGTTCCTTCAATGCAATTACTTTACGATCAACAGCAAAACCTGCTTTTTCGAACGCTTCAGCAATTTGGATAGGACCAACTGCACCAAATATTTTACCAGTAGTACTTGTTTTTGCACCAACTGTTAAGGTAATATCTTTTACTTTTTCAGCTAAGTCAGCAGCTTCGTTTTTCAAACGTTCCAATTTATGGGCACGTTGTTTCATATCTTCAGCCAACATTTTTTTTGCCGATGCTGTAGCAAGGATAGCTTTTTTAGTTGGTATAAGGAAGTTACGACCGTAACCATCTTTTACTTTTAAAATATCTCCTTTGTAACCTAAATTGATTACATCTTCTTTCAATATAATTTCCATACTTTTTTCCTCCTTCTTAAAATTATTTCATCATATCGGTTACATAAGGAAGCAACGCAATGTGACGTGCTCTTTTAACTGCCTGAGCAACTTTACGTTGAAATTTCAACGAAGTGCCGGTCAATCGACGAGGAAGAATTTTTCCTTGTTCGTTCAAGAATTTTTTCAAGAATTCTGGATCTTTGTAGTCGATGAATCTAATTCCGCTTTTTTTGAAGCGACAATATTTTTTCTTTTTAACATCCACTGTTGGTGGAGTTAAATATCTGATATCTCCGTTATTTGCTGCCATGGTTTAGTTCTCCTTTACTTCTTTTGATTTAACATTCTTTCTTTTTTCAGCGTACTCGTAAGCATATTTGTCCAAACGGAACGATAAGAAACGAAGCACGCGCTCATCGCGACGGAATTGTGTTTCCAATTTTGCAACTACCGTAGCATCAGCATCAAACTGAAGTAGGGAATAAAAACCTGTCGATTTCTTTTGAATTGGGTAAGCCAATTTGCGTAGGCCCCAGTTCTCTTCATTGGTAATAGTCGAGCCATTTTCTGTTAGGATGGCTTTAAACTTTTCTACCGCTTCCTTCATCTGTACATCAGACAAAACGGGAGTTAAAATGAAAACGGTTTCATAATGATTTAACATACTGTTTACTAACTTTTTAAAATTTATATTCTTGATTTTCTTAAAGCGGCTGCAAAGATACGAATAATTCTTTGATTGACAAATACTTTTTTTCCTTTTCTAATAGTCTATTTTTCTAATCTTTGCTCTTTTGTCTTTGCTCTTGTATCTTTTTTCAGGGCGTGCCCCTACGGGTCGGGCTTTTCGCTCTTGTACCGCCGAAATACGGCGCCACGCCGCTCCAATCCCTCACGCATCGCTACACCACCGGAGTTTGGTTTTTTTGCCGAAAATTTTGTATCTTTGCACTCCCCATAAAATGGTAAATAACGTGTTGTAAATATTATATTACGGTGCTCTGCACCTTTGTTATCGTGATTGATTAGAATTTTCTACAAATAGTTCGGTGCGCTGCACCTTTATTAGGGACAGAGTCCCGTTATATTTGTAGATAATGTAATAAAAGTTATAGTTTTCAGGTGCAGAGCACCGTAATATCTTGACATTTATAATATTAATTCTTTTCTTTTATATTGAACTCAAGTTATACAGATAAATAGTAAATAAATAGAATGGCAAAAGAATTGACTTCGCGCAGCGAAAACTACTCGCAATGGTACAACGATTTGGTATTGAAAGCCGATTTGGCCGAAAATTCGGCAGTTCGTGGTTGTATGGTTATTAAACCTTATGGTTATGCAATTTGGGAAAAAATGCAAGCCGAACTCGACCGTATGTTTAAAGAAACTGGTCACGTAAATGCTTATTTTCCGTTGTTTATTCCTAAATCGTTTTTGAGCAAAGAAGCCGCTCACGTCGAAGGTTTTGCTAAGGAATGTGCTGTGGTTACACATTATCGCTTAAAAAACAGTCCGGATGGCAAAGGCGTAATCGTTGACCCCGAAGCAAAACTCGAAGAAGAATTAATTGTTCGACCTACCTCCGAAACCATTATTTGGAGCACTTATAAAAACTGGATTCAATCGTATCGCGATTTACCATTGCTAATTAATCAGTGGGCAAATGTGGTACGTTGGGAAATGCGTACACGTTTATTTCTCCGTACTGCTGAGTTTCTGTGGCAGGAAGGGCACACTGCCCACGCAACCGAAGCCGAAGCCATGGTGGAAGCCCGCCAAATGCTTGATGTGTATGCCGAATTTGCCGAAAACTTTATGGCAATGCCGGTGCTCAAAGGCGTAAAATCGGCCAACGAACGTTTTGCCGGTGCGCTCGAAACTTTCTGTATCGAAGCGTTGATGCAGGATGGAAAAGCACTTCAAGCTGGAACTTCGCACTTTTTGGGACAAAATTTCGCAAAAGCATTCGATGTTACTTTTGTGGATAAAAACAATAAAATCGACTATGTTTGGGCAACCTCGTGGGGTGTTTCAACCCGATTAATGGGCGCGCTAATCATGTCGCACTCCGACGATAATGGCTTGGTGCTGCCTCCAAAACTAGCACCTTTTCAAGTTGTCATTGTACCAATTTATAAAAACGATGAACAATTAGCTGCCATTTCGGAAAAAGTAAACGAGATAATACCAAAACTCCGCAAATTGGGTATTTCTGTAAAATACGACAACAACGACAATAAAAAACCAGGTTGGAAATTTGCCGAATACGAATTAAAAGGTGTTCCTGTGCGATTGGCTATGGGTGCTCGCGACCTCGAAAACGGAACTGTAGAAGTGGCTCGCCGCGATACCTTGACGAAAGAAACAGTTGCGATTGATGGTGTTGAAAACTATATCGAAAAACTGATGACCGACATTCAGGAAAATATCTATAAAAAAGCATTCGACTATCGCACATCCGTTACCCGCGAGGTTAATTCGTACGACGAATTTAAAGTGGAAATCGAGAAAGGCGGCTTCTTGCTTTGCCACTGGGACGGCACCCCCGAAACGGAAGAACGTGTGAAAGACGAAACAAAAGCAACCATTCGTTGTATACCGTTAGAAGCAAGCGAAGAAGGAATTTGTATTTTCACCGGCAAACCTTCCAAACAACGGGTTGTATTTGCACGGGCGTATTAATTTTTTTAATAAACATTTAAAGTTTGGTTGTGTGTAGTATTAAATAAGTGTTATTGTACGGATAAATACAGTACATTATTTTGTAGTTACGGATATTTTACGTACGTTTGTAGAAAATATTATAATTATGAATACAACAACAGTAGAACATGCCAGATTTGATGCCAGACTTCCAAAAGAACAAAAACAATTCTTTGAAAAAGCGGCATTTTTAGGGGGTTATCGAAATCTTACAGATTTTGTGGTTCGTGTAGTGCAGGAAAAAGCGAAAGAAATAGTAAAAGAAAGAGAACAACTTATAGCTTCTGAAAGAGATAGTGAAATCTTTTTTAATGCAATAAATAATCCTCAAAAACCGTCCGAAAGTTTGAAGAATGCGTTAGACGATTACAATTCTTTTATTGCAAACGCAAAATAACAAATGATAGAACTTTTAGATAAAAAGCACAATCGGAAGGATTTTGATTGCGGAAAAGAACTTTTAAATGACTATCTGAAAACTCAAGCCGGACAAGATGTTAAGCGCAAACTATCTGCATGTTTCGTATTGGCAGATAGTGAAACAAATATTATTCAAGGCTATTACACACTTTCGAATAGTAGTATTCCATTGAGTAGTTTTTCAGTTCAAATTCAGAATAAACTACCAAAATCGTATAAGGCAATTCCCGCCACCTTACTTGGTCGTTTGGCAATAGATAAAAATCAGCAAGGAAATGGAATTGGAAAAATTCTATTGATTGATGCACTTAAAAGAAGTTACAGCATAGCGAATGAAATTGGATCATTTGCTGTAGTAGTTGACCCAATAGATGACGAGGCTAAGAGGTTTTACCAAAAGTATGATTTTATTGAACTTCCTGACAGCAAAAAAATGTTCATTGCAACGCAAACTCTGAAAGAATTATTTAATTGAGTTTAATTGAGTTAGGAATTTTAAAATAAGCGATAACAATTTATCAAGCTAAAATAAAGCCCGAAGTAATAATTTAGTTACTTCGGGCTTATAATTTTCAATCAAAACAAATTTATTTTACCTTAACTTTCAAAGGTTGTTTAATTTGCTTGCTGAATTTTTCAATTGCTTCAAACCAATCTTTGTCTGTTGGAAATTGCCATTTACTCCAACCCCCACCAAAATAATAGGTAAAAGTACTTTCAGTTTTATAATTGGCTGTTATTAACAAGTGATTATCCTGATTTGCTATAGTTTTAGCTTTGAATGGAATCAGTACGCCCACATAATTTCGCCCTGAAGGAATTTTTGCATCCGAAATAGCATCTTCGGCATAGGCAATTGTTCCAGTTTTAAGATTGGAATGTTTAACACCTTTTTCGTCGTGTGTAAAAATTCCGGCTGCCAACTGAAACGGTTGCACATTTCCTGAATACTTAACTACGGCCTTGTTCAATGTAGAACCAGCATTTGTAGTAATAGTAATTTCCTGACTTACAGTCTCGTTTCCAACTTTTACCTTATCGTAATACAACGTAAAAACAGAACGTAAAGGACCATTTTCTTTTATTTCGAATCTATTGTAATAATCACCCACAAAAAGCTTTCCATCCTGATAAGGTGCTATTCCACCTGCACCAAGTGTATGGCCCACCTTATAGCAATCCAAACCATTTCCTCTGTCAACATGGTAAGTCAGTCCGTTTTGAAGCTCGTCGCGGTATCGCTTGCTTACAATAGTATCCGAAGTACGTTTAAGCCATAAGTCAACACCATTACTGGGGTTTTCTTTGGCCAATGCCGGTCCGTACATGCGGTAAGCTGCCAAATCGTTTTCCCATGCAAAATCGTCCTTGCGTTCAGGAACAAAACGAGCAAAAGTTTTGAATTTCACATCAGCAGGTTTACCTTTACTAAGTTGATAAATAGATGTAGATTTTGCATTTACATCAGCTTGAAAAATAAATCCAGCAACTGTTTTATCTTGATTATAAATCAATTGATACTCCATTTCCTGCCCTTTTTCATTTTTCAACACAAATTGTTTACTAAAAAACGCCGAGTTGCTCTTACAAACTTTCACCTCAACCGCTTCAGAAGTACGGTCAAAGTCAGCTGTGTTCTTTACCACAATTTGTTGTTGAGCCAACATACCCGAAATGCAAAAAAACGCAAGAAAAACAATACACGTAAAGCATTTCATAATTATTAATTATTATTTGTTAATTATCAATTACTTAGGTTGTTTACCAATATACGCCAAAATTCCACCGTCCACATACAAAATATGTCCGTTAACAAAATCGGACGCTTTTGAAGCTAAAAATATAGCTGGTCCATCTAAATCTTCAGGATTTCCCCAACGAGCTGCCGGTGTTTTAGCTATAATAAATTGATCGAATGGATGGCGTGAACCATCGGCTTGAGTTTCGCGAAGTGGTGCCGTTTGAGGTGTAGCAATATAACCTGGTCCAAGGCCATTACACTGAATGTTGTATTCGCCATATTCCGAAGCAATGTTTTTTGTCAACATTTTCAAACCACCTTTAGCAGCAGCGTAAGCCGACACTGTTTCGCGACCTAACTCACTCATCATGGAGCAAATATTGATAATTTTACCCGCACGTTTTTTCATCATTCCCGGAAGTACAGCTTTGGCCATAATAAAAGGTCCATTCAAATCAATATCAATTACCAATCGAAATTCGGCAGCAGTCATTTCGTGCATAGGAACACGTTTAATAATTCCAGCATTATTTACCAAAATATCAATAACTCCTACTTCATTCTCAATTTGAGCAATCATAGCATTTGCCTGCGCTTCGTTGGTAACATCGCACACATAACCATGCGCTTTAATGCCTGCGGCAGCATAAGCAGCCATGCCTTTATCAATCATTTCCTGATTAATATCGTTAAAAACTATCGTTGCACCCGCTTTAGCATAAGCACTTGCAATCGAAAAACCAATTCCGTACGATCCGCCTGTAACAAGCGCAATTTTTCCGTTTAATTCAAAAGGATTCATTTAAATGAGTTTATAAAGTTTGTAAAGTTCGTAAAGTTTATAAAGTAAATCATTGTTAATTGACGATTTATCATTAACCATTAATCATTTACCTCAGTTCCGTGTGTTTGTAAAAATTCTGATCACTGTAGTCCAGATTTTCGCCAGCCATACCCCAAATAAAAGTATAGTTACTTGTAGCAGCTGCAGAGTGAATGCTCCACTCGGGCGAAATAACGGCCTCTTCGCCTTGCATCCAAATATGACGGGTTTCGGTAGGCTCGCCCATAAAATGACAAACGGCATTACCCTCAGGCACTTCAAAATAGAAATAAGCTTCCATGCGGCGACTGTGAGTGTGAGCCGGCATGGTGTTCCAAACACTGCCTACTTGCAATTCGGTCATACCCATTTGAAGTTGACAAGTTTCGAGTACCTGACAAACCAACATTTTATTGATATTACGGTGATTGGCTGTTTCCAATGAACCTAATTCCATAACTATAGCATCGGCTTTGGTAATTTTCCGGTCGGGAAAAGTTTTGTGTGCTGGTGCCGAGTTAAAATAGAATTTTGACGGACACGAAGCATCATTACTTTCAAACGAAACAGTTCTGTTTCCAGCACCCAAATACAAAGCTTCTTTATATTCCAAACTAAATACAACACCATCAACCAAAACTTTTCCAGCTCCTCCAATGTTATAAATTCCAAGTTCGCGACGCGAAAGGAAGAATTCCGATTTAAGCGGGTCAATAGCATCGAGTGTAAGTACTTCGTTAACAGGCATTGCACCTCCAACTACTAAACGATCGAACAAGGTGTAAACCATGTTAACTTCATTAGTTACAAATAAGTTTTGTACCAGAAACTCTTTACGGAGACGGGCTGTGTCGTACTTTTTGGCATCTTCGGGGTGCGAAGCGTACCTAATTTCATAATTTGTTTTCATTTTTTTATTGAATAATTTTACAAATTGTCTTTATTGGTCGACCAAAATTACTCTTTTTTTTTTATTTAGTAAAATAATTTTCTGCAATTTAATCATTTAATGTTACTGATTTACAAAACATATCTCATTTTCTGACACATAGCATATTATTTTTTATATATAAAAACTCTTAAATTTCATGTAACGTATACTATTTAGAAGGAAATTATGAGCTTATTGTAATTTAATACGAATCTCATAATAAAATAGACAGTAGAATATTTGAGAAAATGACTTATAAAATTGCACTTTCGACTTATAACATTTGTGTAATTAAAGTATTTTTTACATCTTTGCGATACACAAGCACCTTTTTTTGACTTAATATGTTATTTACGTATGATTACTAAAAGAGAAAAGAAACTATCCAATGCGATGATTATTGTGCAGGTTGCAATATCGGTACTTGTATTTTTGTCCATAGAAATATTTTTTCCATCACCGGTTATTAAGTTATACGAGAAACTCTTTTTTATATCTCAAATCATAATAATTTGGTCGTTTTTGTTTTACAAATTCCGTTTAGGAGTTATTTTCAGAGCAACTTCGTTTACCAGTATGATTCGAGGTTATCTTGTTACGCTAAGCATAGCTGGTATCTTGTTATTTATCGAACTAAAATTACTTATACTTATTGGCCATTATAGCTACTCAGCTTATTATATTTTATGGTTTTGTATCGTTAATTTAATTGTGCTTGTTAGTTTTAAATTGGCATTTTATTACATTATGCGCTACTTGCGAAAAATTGGTCGTAATACACGCAATATTATTATTATAGCCGATGCAAGTGCTAAACCGTTTATCAAAGAATTTATAAAATCGAAAGATTGGGGTTATAAAATACATGCTTTAATTACGCCCGATAAGAAATTAGCAAGTTTGCACAAAAAAACCTATATTATTGATAAACAAGAGGATATTTTCAAAAAAATCGTATTAAAAGGTATTGATGATATTTTTTATTGCATGCCAGTATCCGATTCACACTTTAATATTGAGCAGATTATTGCTGAGGCTGAACAAATTGGAACAACCGTTCACATTATTCAAGAAGATTTTTTGAAAGATTTTAAAAAGAATCAGACATTTGATAATTCTTTTATTACCCATCAAACTACACCTTCAAAATACATTAGCTTGAAAATAAAAGATGCATTTGACATTTTGTTTAGTGCATTTGTGCTTGTTATCACCTCTCCAATTATATTAATTATAACTATTTTAATTAAATGCACAGATAAGGGGCCCGTTTTCTTTAAACAAGAAAGAGTTGGACAAAATGGCCGTCGGTTTGTTTGCTTCAAGTTTCGGTCAATGATACCGAATGCCGAAAGTATGGTGGAAGATTTACAACACAAAAATGAATCGGATGGGCCTACTTTTAAAATTGAAAACGATCCTCGTATTACCAAAATTGGCAAATTCCTTCGCAAAACATCTTTAGACGAATTTCCGCAGTTTTTCAATGTAATAAAAGGCGAAATGTCGGTTGTAGGACCACGCCCACCACTTCTCAGCGAAGTAAAACAATACGAAAAATACCAACTCCGTCGCCTCAGCATGAAACCTGGAATTACATGTATTTGGCAAGTAAGCGGCAGAAATTCGATCTCGTTTAAAGAATGGATGCAAATGGACCTCGATTATATAGATAAATGGTCGATTTGGCTCGATATAAAAATAATTCTGAAAACTATAACCGTTGTTTTTAAAGCTAACGGTCAATAATGGATTTTTCCGCAAAAAAGTGATATCAAAGAATCAGATTAAAAACATTACTGCTTTGTCGCATAAAAAAATGCGCGACGAAATGGGACTCTTTGTGGCCGAAGGAAGTAAATTAGTGATTGATTTAGAGCCTGCATTTAAACTTAAAGAGTGCTTTGCCACAAGTGAATGGTTGCAAAACAATAAGGTTTCATTCAGGAGCAAAATTCAAGAAGTAAGTGCTGACGAATTAAAAAAAATATCTAGTCAAAAGTCACCACAAGGCATACTTGCTATATTCGAAAAACCAAATTACAACTTATCAATCATTACCAACAGCGAACTTTGCTTGGCGCTCGACGACATTCAAGACCCCGGAAATCTTGGTACAATAATTCGGATAGCCGATTGGTTTGGTATAAAAAACATAGTTTGTTCGCATTTATCTGCTGACGCTTTTGGTCATAAAACGGTGCAAGCTACCATGGGAGCATTGGCGCGCGTGAATGTGCATTATGTTGATTTATTGAAATATATACAAGAGCTTCCAAATCAGTTCCCTGTTTATGGCACATTTATGGATGGCAACGAACTTTATGCTGAAACACTAACTACTAACGGATTGATTATAATGGGTAATGAAGGAAATGGAATTTCACAAGCCGTATCAGAATTAATCAATCACCGACTTACAATACCAAGTTATCCAAAAAACGAAGCCACATCCGAATCGTTGAATGTGGCTGTGGCTACGTCTATTGTATGTGCTGAATTTCGCCGACGATTAAAATAAACTGTTGAGCATTTTTGCAAGCTGAATACCTGCATTATACATCATTTCGTTATTTTTGGAAGCGAAGTTATATACATAGTTGTAATTGTTTTTATCAGCTACTCCATAATTATAAACATCGGTTCGTAAGGCATACACGTGATTTACCGACTGCATAAGAGTTTCTGACTGCTTTTGAGTTTTCACTTTTTCAAAACTATCCTGCAAATACCGACTATATTCCGAGTACGACATCTTCTGACTTTCGGTAATAGAACCATCCCACACAGCATGTAAATTGGTAGATTTACCAAACCACTGAACACTTATTTTGTTTGCGCCAAGATCTTCAGCACGTCCTAAATGCATAGGTTGGTGTAAGTCGGCCATAAAATGCACCAAAAACTTAAGAGCCTCAGCATCATTTTTGTCCTTTTTCAATCGAGTTTGCATGCTCTGAATTGCATAGAACAAATGCTCACCTTCGGCAGTAGGATTTTTATATAATTGCTCTATTTGATCAATACTTAAACTGTCTTTTAAATTTTGATAATGCCATTTATAACTATAATCGTATTGCTTATCGCTACGTATTTCGTCGGGCCATGTGGAAGCGTAAATTAGGCCATTTTTGCCCAAAATTTTATCACATTGTTTTTTAGCTTTAGCAGTAAGGTTGTTGTAAGCAATATCAGCAATTATGCGATGCCCCATAGCATCGTAAGCCATGGATGACAACGAAAGAAGCAATAATTGAATCAGAAGAAATACTTTTTTGATACGCATGATTATTTATTATTTAAAATTTATTTTCTTTACTTTAAAACCCATCGAAAGCAAAACATCGGATATCTTTACTCTGAAATCGCCTTGAACCAAAATCTCACCATCGCGCGAAGAACCACCGGCTCCACATTTAATTTTAAGCATTTTTGCCAATTCCTTGAGTTCGTCGTCGGTGCCCATAAAATCAGTTATCAAAGTCGCCGGTTTTCCATTGCGCTTATCCAACTCCACCCGAAGTGGTTCCTTTTGTTTTTTGTTTTTTTCGTCCACTACATCTCGAACTTGTATTTCTTCGCCTTCAGGCAATTCGGCCTTTAAACCACTTAATTTATCTCTCCAATCCATATTTTTAGTTTGTAATTTAATATCTGCCCCTAACCCCTAAAGGGGAACTGAAATAAGTTTTGTTTCTGAAATCAATTCAAAATTCATCGTACACCGCACCTAAAGCCCCTTTAGGGGTTTGGGGCAGTATTTACAGTTTCCGAAAAAACTCCCAAATAATAATACCTCCTGTAACACTTACATTGAGCGAGTGTTTGGTGCCATATTGCGGAATTTCAATGCATCCATCGCATGCATCTACCACTTTTTGCTGAACGCCTTTCACTTCGTTTCCTAAAACAACTGCATATTTCTGAGTTTTATCTAGCTCAATATCAGGCAATAATATACTTCCTTTTGCTTGTTCAATTGAGAACACGGTATAACCGTGCGATTTTAATTTACTTACAGCATCTAATGTTTCGCTAAAATATTCCCATTCAACAGTATTTTCGGCACCCAAAGCCGTTTTATGAATTTCGGCATGAGGTGGCGTACAGGTAATACCACACAAATACACTGATTCAATTAAAAAAGCATCGCCTGTGCGAAAAACCGAACCTACATTATGCAGACTCCGAACATTATCGAGCACCACCACCAAAGGCAATTTCTTGGTCGATTTAAATTCCTCCGGCGTTAACCGGTTCATTTCTGTTATTTTGAGCTTTTGAGCCATTTTTATAAGAGTAGATATTGGGATATTGAGATATTATGATATTATGATATTTGGATATTAAGAATTTACGACTTTACTATTTAAGTATTTGTGTAATGGCTGTTTCGATAATTGTATCGTATCCTTTTTCTACATCTGCAGGTTTTAAATCCACTTTTATATCTGGGTCAATTCCCCATTCGGTATGTTGCATAGTGGCATCGAACATGGGGCTCGACGAGAAACGAACCATCCAACCATTTGGCAACTCACTTGAAAGCGGCAAGCCGCCTCCTCCACCCGATTTATCGCCAACGATTACTGCATTTGGAGCAATTTTCATTTTGCTAATAAACGCATTAGTTGCGCTGTACGACATACGATTTGATAATACCGCCACAGGCAACTGCCATTGAATAGTTTCATGTGCAGGCGTTGTAATGGCTTCGGCCTTTGAAAACTGCGTATGACCATTGCCTGTTTTATGTTGCATGTACCCCGTAACTGTTTTTTGTGTAAAAAAATACGAAGCAAATTGTTCCGAAAGGTCCAAATATCCACCTCCATTATTACGAACATCGATGATTAAAGCTTTGCAATTTTTGAAATACGTAAAGATATTCGTAATATTTACATCCGAAAACCGATCGGAAAAATCGCCGTAATAAATGTAACCAATTTCACCATTGTGAATTTTAGCATAACGCAAACCGCCAACAACCATATAGTTAGTGCCCAAATATCGGTTACCATATACTACAGAAGAATTAAAGTTCGAGGGGTAATCGGTAAACCATTTCCAATATCGGCTTGTATTAAAATCCGAATAAAGATTCACATGACCATCTTTTAATTCGCCCAACATGTTTCCAAACAATTCAAAAAGCTGAATATCAGTCATGCTGGAATCAACACGGGTTTTATAAACTGTATGAATCGAATCCCAATTTATTTTTT
>CAIWIS010000638.1 GCA_903912795.1 uncultured Bacteroidales bacterium | reverse complement strand
CTACCAATTTTAATGCCAACCGGTACGATCATCAGGACAAAACGAAAGCTGTTGTGTCGCCTAACAGTGCCAATGTATCAAAACCCTCCACTTTGGTAGTAAAACCATTGAACTTTAAACAGTTCAAGCCCACAATAGAAGAGGTGGAGAGAGCAATGGAGAAGACAAAGCTACCCTTTGAAACATTAGAATATGTGAATTGGGTCAAATTTCCCTATAAACCACAGACGAAATTTAGAATGGCTTACAACAAACAGGAGATTTACCTGCAATTCAATGTTACCGAATCGGCCATTCTGGCTCAGGAGGTGGATGAAGAAAAGGGGATGCCCTGTTTCGATTCATGCGTGGAGTTTTTTGTGAAAATCCCCGGCGACAGCACCTATTACAATCTCGAATTCAATTGCATTGGAACCTGTCTGGTGGAGAACGGTATCCGCAGCAACAATCGAATACGCTTATCGAAGGAATTAACGTCGAAAATCCGTCGCAAATCGTCGCTGGGAAGCACTTCTTTTGCCGAAAAAAAAGGCAATTTTAATTGGACTTTAACCCTTGCCATTCCCCTCGAGGTTTTTGGAACGTCGAATATTACCACCTTAAAGAAACAAACCCTGCAAGCCAATTTCTACAAATGTGGCGAGAAGTTGAGTACAAAGCATTACGTAAGCTGGAGTCCTATCCTTACAAAGTGGCCCAACTTCCATAAGCCGGAATTTTTCGGAGTGCTATACTTCAAATAAAATATTAAATCGTTTTAATATGTGGTTCGAAATAGGTGCTTAACTATACACTAACAATAACTCAACTTTTAAATACTTATGAAAAAAACAAGACCCACACTTTTGGGCGTAATACATATTGTTTTTGTTTCTCTCTTATTATTAGGAAATAATGTGTTGGCTGAAAAATATAAAAATCCTCTATTTAAGACCAATGATCGTGTTTGTTTTGTAGGCAATAGCATTACATTCGGTGGTGAGTTTCATCACAATATTCTACTCTATCAACTGACCCGTTTTCCCGGTGAAAATGTAAATTTCTATAATTGTGGAATTGCAGGAAATAGCGTTGCTGGAGTCTTGGCAAGGATGGATACCGATATTCTGATTAATCAGCCAACACATGCTATACTCATGATTGGTATGAATGATGTTGCAAGATATTTATATGGTCCGAAAATTTCTTATAATGTGGATACCCTTCGAATGAGGGAAGAGGCTCTTACTTTATATAAGTCAAATCTGGAAAAGTTAGTAAGAATATTTATATCAAATAAGGTACAACTTACATTGCAAAAGCCCTCAATTTATGATCAAACAGCGATGCTCCCAACAGCTAATAATTTGGGTGTGAATGATGCTTTGAAAAACTGTGCCGATTTCATTGAAACATTGGCTGTTAAATACAAACTTTCCGTTGTTGATTACTGGTCTATTATGAACCAAATTAACATAGAACAGCAAAAAAAAGACCCATCATTCACATTGATAAGTCAAGACCGGGTACATCCACAATCAACAGGACATTTTATAATGGCTTATCAGTATTTGAAAACTTTTCAGGGGCCACAATATGTTTCGAAAATCTTTATTTCCAAAAATCAAAAGAGAATAAATGACTTGTGTCAGAATTGTTATGTTTCAAAAGTACATTGGTCTTCCAAAGAGTTGATTTTTTCTGTATTTGAAAAGTCGTTGCCGTTTCCAATAGTAAGCAATCAAGTGAAGGCTTTAGAATTAGTCCCTTTTGTAGCAGATTTGAATCAAGAAATTTTGCAAGTAACAGAGCTAATAAATGGAAAATATGAGTTGTTAATTGACAATAAGTCAATTGGTAGCTTTACGAGTATTCAATTGAAAGAAGGGATTAATTTAGCACTTATTCAGGAAACACCACAATATCAACAAGCTTTGAAGGTCAGAGAGGAATTGGATAAGCTCTGGCAATATGAAGCAAAACTAAGAAGTCTTAAGTTTGTAGAGTACCTTTCTGATTTTCAGAAGTATAATGGTAAAGTGAAAACAAATCAAATAAGACAAAAATTAGATTCTGTCTATTCAATTCAAAAAAAATCGAGTGCTAATTGGATATTAAGTAAAGTAGATGAGTACGTAGCAAACAAGTCTTCTGAAAATTTATACAAATCTAATTCAGAGGCTTTGAGGAAGGAGGCTTTGAAACAAGCTCAACCTACAGTTCATACCTTCAAGTTGATATTGAAAAAATAAAGACAAGGTTAAATCGTTTTTTTTTGAGTAGCGGAAAATCAACATTGAACTGTAAACAAATTATCGTTCAATGTTGAAGTCAAATTTTGCAATAACTAAATGTAATTTTAAACATCATAAATCTAATGTTTTATCTTGTTCGCCCTTATGACTAGTTTTTGACAAGAAGAAAATATTGTTTTTGTATTGAACGAATAAAATAAAAAAAATGGAATATTATTCTGTTTAATAATATCTGAAAAGTATGAGAAAATTATTGATTATAAATTTATTTTTGCTGGTTTTCATTACCGGTTTCAGTCAACATAGTTTAAAGGTTTTAGTTGAGGCCGAGAGTTTTGCCAACAAAGGCGGGTGGGTGATTGACCAACAAAGTATGGACGTGATGGGTTCGCCCTATTTGATGGCACACGGTATGGGTGTTCCGGTGGCCAATGCAAGCAGTTCAGTGCAATTTCCAAAACCGGGCAAATACCGTGTTTTCGTTCGTACACGCAACTGGGCTGCCCGATGGAATACCACCGATGCTCCCGGAAAATTCAAAATAGCCCTTGATGGAAAAGAGCTTGCAGTTGTTTTTGGAACCAAGTCGGAAGCCTGGGACTGGCAAGATGGCGGAGTGGCAGTAGTGAAAAACAGCAAATGTACCCTTACCCTTAAAGATTTGACTGGCTTCAACGGCCGCTGCGATGCAATTCTATTCAGTGCCGACTTGAAATATGCACCTTCGTCGGAAGTGAGTAAAATTGATGAATTACGAGCAGAACTCAATCCCGAAATCCATAAAATAAATAATGCCGGTGCCTATGATTTTGTAGTAGTAGGTGGCGGTATGGCTGGTACTTGCGCTGCAATTTCGGCTGCACGCTTGGGTGTAAAAGTGGCACTGATTCAAGATAGACCATTATTGGGTGGGAACAATAGCTCGGAAGTCCGCGTGCAGTTAGGCGGATGGATAAGGGTGGAACCTTATCCAGCTATTGGTAATTTGGTGAATGAAATAGGTCCTACAATTGCAGGAAATGCTCAGCCAAAGGGGAACTATGAAGATGATAAAAAATTAAATGCCGTTCGAAATGAGAAGAATATTACTTTATTTCTGAATCATCATGCCAACAAGGTAATAATGGAGAATGGCAGGATTAAAACCGTACAAGCTACCGATATTGTAACCGGCGAAAAACGAGAGTTTACCGCTCCACTTTTTGCCGATTGTACCGGTGATGCTACCATCGGCGCATTGGCAGGAGCAAAATATATGTTGGGTAGAGAAAGTACAAAAGAGTATGGCGAAAGCAGGGCACCTGAGAAATCGGACTCTATGACCATGGGTTCGTCCGTTCAATGGTTCGCTTTGCAGGCAAAGAAAGATGCTCCTTTTCCGGATATTAAGTGGGGGCTTGCCTGGGATGAAACGAAACAATTAGTAGGTTTGCGTGGCGATTGGGATTGGGAGACCGGAATGGGGTTTGATCAAATCATAGAGATTGAACGCATCAGGGATTATGGTTTGATGGTGGTTTTTTCAAACTGGTCCTATCTTAAAAACCATTCCCAATTCAAAGCCGATTATGTTAACAAACAACTCGAGTGGGTGGCTTATGTAGCGGGAAAGCGGGAATCCAAACGTTTGGTGGGAGATTATATTCTTCGTGAATCAGATTTGACAGAAGCCAAGGTTTACCCCGATGGCACTGCCTCCACCTCTTGGACCATTGACTTGCACTATCCGGATGAAAAGAACAGTGAGCTTTTCCCGGGTGCACCCTTTATATCGACTGCCATACACACCAAGATTTATCCTTATCCCATTCCGTTCCGTTGTCTCTATTCTGTTAATGTACCCAACCTGATGATGGCAGGTCGTAATATCAGTGTAACTCACTCAGCATTAGGAAGTGTTCGGGTGATGAGAACCACAGGAATGATGGGTGAAGTGCTGGGAATGGCTGCCTCTATTTGCAAAAAGGAGAATGTTGATCCACGTGGACTGTATCAAAATTATTTTCCGGAATTGATTCAGTTGATGAAAGTTGGGGTGGGCGATGCCAGCTTACCCAATAAACAGAACTATAACGAAGGAAGAATTTTGTATAAACAGAAATAAAAAGAATGAGGGTTAGCAATTGTTAAGGATTAATTGTCTAATTATGATAACTCAATTTATTTAGGTGGATTATTGATGTTTTAATACTTAATCTCGATGCCGAAAATATCCAACTATATCAGGAATCAGAAATATGCCTGTTTTTACATTTTTCTGTCGATCCTGCTTTTTCTCTCCTTTTCTTTCAAGTTGGACACGAAAAAGGAGCTTGCTTTTCAATTCTTCAATCAAGATTCAGTCGAGATAGCCGTGCAGGAAGTGTTGGGAGCTGACAGCAGTTTAATCAGATATAAATCAAGGGTGAAAACACCGGTTTGTGAGGGGAAAATCTGCTATGAAGTGGAATTGATTTTTTACTGGAATTTGGTGGGCGATTTCGTTAACTATGAACTCATTCCAGGTAAACCATTGACAAAACGGAAGCACGAACCTTTCACGGCTGCAGATTATCAAAAACTTACTGAACTATTGGCGGATAAAGAACCTCCTTTCTTAAATTTAAAGAAAGAGGAGCTGGTTGTAAAACTAGATGCTGTAACAGGTGCCACCGTGGCATCCATCAAAGGTCAAACCATCGAAGGTGCTGTTTACAGTTGCTATACTTTGTGGCAAATAGCCAACGGAGAAGTGATTGATCGGATTCAGCGTCATACCTTGCAGAATATGGACAAGCGTATTGTTCGGAATATTATGGCTATCAATAGTTCGGATGCAGATTATTTCTTGCTCAATAATTTCAAAAAAGCTGATTTTGTTAACTTTACTTCCGAAATTCAAGTTCTTATTAAAAGGAGTAAAGGTTATTTTGCCAAGAACGCCATCGAGAAAATGCCCGATGAGCTGTTCTCTAATTTGGAAATTCAGACATTCTTCTCAGAACAGTACCCCCTTTTGACCTATTATGCCCAAACAGCATTGCTGGAAAGGCTTCAAAACAGAACGATTTCAAATCAATTGTCCAAAACTCTTATCGAAAATTTAACTGGTGATCAATATCAAAATCAGCTGATTTTGCGGTTGGCTACTTTCAATCCTGAAAAATTTAATGACCCAGCTATTCGGAAATTAGCCAAGAAATTAATAATTAATACATATGATAAATAAAACAAAAAAGTACTACTAATGAATGCAATGCCTTTAGTTATTGGAGCAATTCTGTTCCTCGTCATCGCTTATCGCTTATACATCAGTTTTGTAATTGCCAAATTGGCCACCATTAACGATAGCAGGACAACCCCATCGGGCAGAATGTACGATGGACAAAATTATGTCCCCATGAGTAAATGGGTGTTGTTTGGTCATCATTTTGCAGCAATAGCAGGAGCAGGCCCTTTGGTGGGTCCGGTTTTGGCGGCTCAATTTGGCTATTTTCCCGGATTTATCTGGATGTTGGTGGGTTCGGTCTTTGCAGGTGCAGTACACGATTTTATTATATTGTATGCCTCCACACGCTCAGATGGAAAATCATTAGCTGAAATTGCACGTGCTGAAATAAATAAAGTGAGTGGTTTTACGGCTTCAATCGCCATATTGCTGATTCTGATTATTGCTATGGCAGGATTAGGTTTGGTCGTAATCAACGCTTTGTCAGAAAGTTCGTGGGGAACATTTACCATTGCTTCCACTATTCCCATTGCTTTGTTTATGGGCGTTTGGATGTTTAAATTTAGGAAAGGAAAAACCGTAGAGGCTACTATTATTGGTGTTACGTTACTTACTCTGGCTGTAATTTTTGGTCGTTATATTCCCGGTTCACCCTTTGCTTCGTGGTTTACTTTCGATCACAAGACCCTGACCATGTTGCTCGTAGGATATGGTTTTGCAGCCTCGGTATTACCCGTTTGGCTTTTGCTCTCTCCACGTGATTACCTGAGTTCCATTATGAAAATTGCTGTGATTGGAATGCTGGCAGTAGGTGTTATTATTGTTGCACCAACCATGCACATGCCGGCATTTACACAGTTTATTCACGGTGGTGGTCCTATTATTCCGGGAACATTATTTCCGTACTTATTTATAACTATTGCCTGTGGTGCCATTTCAGGATTTCATGCCTTGGTGAGTTCGGGTACCACCCCCAAGATGATTATGAAAGAGTCACATATCAAAAGCATTGCTGCAGGTTCTATGTTGGTAGAAGCTATGGTAAGTATTTTGGCTTTGATTGCTGCGTCGAGTTTGTTACCTCTTGATTACTTTGCCATAAACGTTCCTGCCGAAAAATTTGCTGCTATTCTTCCAAAACTACATGCCATGGGTTTTGTGGATTCAAACCTCACACAACTTTCGGCTGAGGTGGGTGAAAAAATAGCCGGACGTACCGGTGGTGCAGTTTCTTTGGGAGTAGGTATGGCGCAGATTTTCTCTAAAATTCCAGGCTTGAATGGCTTGATGTCCTATTGGTACCATTTTGCCATCATGTTCGAGGCTCTTTTTATCCTTACCACCATCGATGCAGGAACCCGAATAGGCCGATTTGTATTGCAGGAAATGTTGGGTAAGGTTTATGCCCCATTTGGAAGAACCAACTGGTTGCCGGGGAATTTATTGGCCAGTTTCCTGATTGTATTTAGTTGGGGATATTTTATCTACACCGGAAGCGTATCAACGATATGGCCTTTGTTCGGAACTGCCAATCAGTTACTAGCTTCCATCGCATTGGCTGTCGGGACTTCCTACATCATCAATCGCGGTAAAATTAAATATGCCTGGATAACCATTGTTCCCTTTGTATTTATTGGATTTACAACGCTTTATGCCGGATTTTTGAACATCTTCAATATCTATTTGCCTCAACTGAGGAATGGTGAGACAATAGTGCAAGGCATTATCAATTTGAGTCTTTCCGGGGTGATTATTTTCTGTGCCTTTGTGGTATATTATAATACCATTCCTAAATGGTCTAAGGTTTACAAAGGGGCAACCACCATTGTTTGAACTTGAAACTTTTCTTATTGAAACAGTTCAGTTGGTAGTACAAAAAGTAACACTTTAGTATCCGTTCAGTAAGGTGTTGGCTAGAAAAAAAGTAGACAAGTAGACGGCAGTTCGAAAATTTTTACAAGTTTTGGTTTTTTACTAGCTCTAGTCTGGTCGATAAATTGAATAATTTAGAAATAACTTCCAATCACTCTCTACTCGTTTACATCCACGTGGAGTGAACACT
>CAIWIS010000637.1 GCA_903912795.1 uncultured Bacteroidales bacterium | reverse complement strand
GCAATAACTTGTTCGTTTCATTATCCGCACTCGCCAATATTACCAACTGAGCCTTATGCAAGCATGTACAAAGCTTCGGAAATGCCTATACCACCAACAATTTCGGATAAAATGCAGGGAAATCCATATATAAAATCGAATGGACGATTGACAGCAACGGAATATGCCGACAGTGCCAAAATTGGTTATATGATAGCTAATTACTATGCGTTGGTAACGGAAATAGACGATTGGGTTGGAAAAATAATCGGGAAATTAGACGAGCTAAAATTGCGCGACAATACCATGATTATTTTTATGAGTGACCACGGCGAAATGATGGGAGCTCATGGCATGCGCGAAAAAAATGTAATGTTGGAAGAATCGGTACGTGTGCCTCTAATCATTAATTACCCCGGAAAAATTACGAGTCGTAACGTAGATACTCCAGTTTCGCTAATCAATGTATTCCCAACAATAATGGATTATACTGGTATTAAAGCCGAAAGTGATAGTTACTCGTTGCGTAGTTTAGCAAATGGAAAGGCTGCTAAAGCTGATTTTGTAGTAACAGAATGGAATTGGCCTAATCAGGATGTTCCAAACCTAATGGTACGTACCAAAGAATGGAAATTACTTGTTTCGAAATATAATAATAAGAAAAACGTGGATGCCTTATTCGATTTGAAAAATGACCCTAATGAATTAAACAATTTAATGTACAGCAATAAAGCGGCCAACTTAAAAACCGCTGAAGAATTGAAAACTAAATTGGTTGATTATCTGGAAAGTGTGAAATATCCATATTTGGAAGAAGTGAAGCAAAGGACGTTTTAATTGACCCCCAACCCCTTAAGGGGAGCTATTTTAGAATAAATAATATGAGATTGAAACGAAACATTTTTTTTAAATTAGAAATACTACTGATTTGTTTGATAGCATTTACATTACAAGTAGCTAGTCAACCAATTAAAAAAACATGTAAACCAGATTTAAAACTTACGGCTTATAATTTTGGCAGTTTAGGTAAGTTAGGTCCGATTGACCAAGTTAAAGTATTGAAAAATGCTGGCTATAAAGGACTTATCTTAAATTCGCAAACTAAAGAAGATTCTGTAAACCTGAATATTTTTATAAAAGAATTGCGAAATGATAAACAATTCAATATTCATGCTTTGATGATACGCTATAACTTTAACGAAGCTGTACAAGTGCGTGAAAGTTGGAAAATGTGGGTTGATAAAATTGCTGGAAAAAACATTGAACTTTGGGTGATTTTTGGGAAAAAGATGGATGGAATAACTGACGATTTTATAGAATCAAAATTAAGAGAGATTGTAAAGTATGCCAAGACAAAAAAAGTAAAAGTGATACTTTATCCACATAGTTATTGCTATATTGCTTCGGCAGAGGAGGCATTACCCTTTGTGAAAAAGATTCATGATAAAAACCTGCAACTTGCAGTGCATCTTTGTCATGAAATACGCGCTGGCAATGGAGCTAGAATGAATGCCGTTTTCGAAAATGTAAAGCCTTATATTGGCGCAGTTACTTTGGCTGGAACCGATTCAGTAGCCGATTTTTCGAAACCTAAGTTAATGGATGCAAGCACCATTAAGCCCATTGGACAAGGTAATTTTAATATGAAAAACTTTATAGAGCCATTGCGCAAATCGAAATACAAAGGCAACGTTGGTTTTATCAATTTTAAGATTGAAGAAGATCCGGAAATCTATTTAATAAATTCCATGTTGGAGTGGGAAAAACAGTTTTTAATTTACAAATAGACCATTTACAATTTACCATTTACGAGAAATTTAAAAAATGAATAAATCAATTTTATTAGCAGCAGCGGTTACAGGAAGTGGTTTGCTACATGTACATGCAGCAAAGAAAACAGATAAAAATGTGCTGTTTATTATCGTTGACGACTTAAACACCACCTTGGGTTGTTATGGCCATCCAATAGTAAAAACACCCAATATTGACCGATTGGCAGCAATGGGTGTACAGTATAACAATGGCTATTGCAATTATCCCGTAAGTGGACCAAGTCGTTCATCGTTTCTGACCGGGTTGTATCCCGAAACAACCACCGTGCTCGATAATCGGAAAACATTAGCCTCGGTATTGGGCGATAGGATTACATTACCTTATTTATTTAAGCAAAATGGATTCGAAACCATGGGTTTGGGTAAAGTGTTTCATGGTAAAAGTGCTGATAATGACCCAAAAGCCTGGGACGAAGAGTATGCCTACGCTCCTACAAAATTGGGCGAAACTGGCGAACGACGCAACATTAGCAATGGTGCACTCTCGTGGTGCGAATGGATGGCTGCCAATGGAACCGACGAAGATTTACAGGACGGACAAAGTGCACGTACAGCTGTAAAATTCATTAAAAAGCCTAAAGACAAACCCTTCTTTTTAGCTTTGGGATTGCACAAACCACACGATCCGTTTATTGCTCCTAAAAAATACTTCGATATGTATCCGCTCGAGATATGCACGCCACCAGCTTTGCCCGAAGGTTGGATACCACCATTTAAACACACTTTGCCTAACGAAACTGCCATTTTTAATAAGTTTACCGATCAGGATAAACGTGAGTTTCTTCGTTCGTATTATGCTTGTACAAGTTATATGGATGCACAAGTTGGTAAAGTGCTTAAAGCGTTGGAAGAATCAGGACAACTGGAAAATACGCTTATCATTTTTATGGGTGATAATGGGTATCATTTGGGCGAGCACAACTGGTGGAACAAAGTAACTTTATTCCAAAAAGGAACAAATCCGCCCTTTATTGTTGCTGGTCAATCTGTTGGTAAAAAAGGTATTAAATCAAATTCTATGTTTGAGTACGTGGACATTTATCCTACATTGGCCGATATTTTTAAACTTAAAAACACTCCAAATTATTTGCAAGGAAAAAGCTTTAAGAAAATGCTTCTTAACTCATCAAAACCTTTCAGAAAGTCGGTTAGTGCTGTGGTACGCCGTGGCGAAATGTTGGGACGAATGGTGAAAAATGAAAATTGGCGTTATGTGGAATGGGATGATGCTAAAATGGGAGTGGAGCTTTACAATCAGAAAAACGACCCCATTGAATATAAAAATTTAGCAATTGACCCTGCGTACAAATCAGTGTTGGATGAAATGAAAAAATTAATGCATAAAAAATAAGAATTATGTATCAAAAGATTAGTTTAATATTTACTTCTGTATTTCTATCATTTACGTTGGCTATTGCAGGATCTCCAGTAGCTTCCATTGTGTTTTCAAATCCAAGTGTGACAAATAATTTGACACATGTTTTCAGTACATCATCTACTTCCGAATCGTACACTTTTCAAACCACTAAAAATGCTGTAGCTTGCAGGCAAATTCCTATTTCGAAGTATGGATATTTTAATGTAAACGATGTTGCAATTCCTTCGACACAGAACAATATAATTATCAATATCACATTTTTCGACGAAGGAAATACAAAAATAAATTTTCAGTATAATGCCAACGATGGAAATAATTACAAAGCACTTTCCATTCAGCAAACGGGTTCGAACAGCTGGATAACAGCCAAAATGGCAATAACAAATGCTTCTTTCCGCAATGCTCAAAACAATGCTTGTGATTTTAGAATTTCTGGAGGTGACATTTATATTCGTGAAATAAGTATCGAAACAGGCACTTTAACACCCGAAAACGAACCTGTACCCTCAACTACAGCGAGCTCCTATTCCGAATTTATTGGTAAGTCAGTTGCCGGATATCAGGTGTGGTTTGTAGCGGGAACACTTACTTCAGGCTGGACGCATTGGAATAGCCGGACTTCAGGTGCACCAGGACCCAACACGTCTCATTTCGAAGTTTGTCCGGATATTTCGGAATATCCTGATGAGAAACTGAAACCAACAAACTTAGAGCCTATGGGCAATGGTACGCCTTTCAAACTTTTTACTTCATCGGACAAGGAAGTGATTGATATTCATATGAAATGGATGAAAGATTATGGTATTGATGGTGCTGCTGTTCAGCGCTTTATTGGCAATATTGGCGGTTCAATTATTCATTCACCTACCGAATCGATTATCAAAGTTAAGAATGCTGCTGAGGCCAACGAACGTATATTTTATATTTGTTACGATACTTCATCGTCGGGTATGGAAACAACTTGGAGTGAGACCATAAAAATGGACTGGGTGTATAATGTGGAACAAAAAAACCTGACTACTTCGCCGGCGTATGCCAAAGTAGGCAATAAACCGGTGGTGCAGCTTTGGGGAATAGGTATGAAAGGAGGCAAAAATCCCGGATCAGCGCAAGAAACTATTGCCCTGATTAATTTTTTTAAAGCGCGGGGCTGCTATGTAATTGGTGGCACACCAAGAGGTTGGCGGACTGGTACCAGCGACTCGAAAGGCGTAACGCAACCTGTAACTGTGCCCGGAGATGACGAAAACTTTTTGCCAGTTTACGAAGCTCTTAATATGATTTCGCCTTGGATGCCGGGTCGAATACGGTCCAATACCGATGCTGATAATTTACTAGTGAGTACACAGACTCCTGATAAAAGTTTTTGCGATGCCCGCAATATTCAGTATATGGTGGTTAACTTCCCGGGATTTGCTTGGTCGCAATGGAACGATGGTGATGTAAACCATACGCCACGAAATGCT
>CAIWIS010000636.1 GCA_903912795.1 uncultured Bacteroidales bacterium | reverse complement strand
TAACCAGCCGCAAGCGGTAAGCAGTAAGCAGTAAGTGCTTGCCGCTTGCCGCTTACTGCTTACAAGCTATAAAAAATGAAATACGTTATAGGATTAGATTATGGTAGCGACTCGGCACGTGCTGTGGTTGTAAATGCCGAAACAGGCGAAGAATTAGCATCGTCGGTAAAATATTATCCACGTTGGATGGAAGCAAAATATTGTGTTCCAACTGCCAATCAGTATCGTCAACATCCGCAGGATTACATTGATGTACTTGAGTTTACAGTAAAGGATGCTTTGAGTAAATGTCCGGCCGGCACTGCCGAAAATGTGGTGGGTATTGGTTTTGACACCACCGGAAGTACACCTGTTTTTACAGATAAAAACGGAACTCCGTTGGCCATGCTGCCCGAATTTGCCGAAAACCCAAACGCCATGTTTGTGTTGTGGAAAGACCACACAGCCATTAAAGAAGCCAACGAAATAAACGAATTGGCTGCTAAATGGGATACGGATTATACATCGTACGAAGGTGGAATTTATTCCTCGGAATGGTTCTGGGCTAAAGCGTTGCATGTGTTACGTGCCGACGAAAAAGTACGTGCAGCGGCTTATTCGGCTGTGGAGCATTGCGATTGGATGCCGGCGTTGATTACTGGCACTACAAAACCCGAAAATATGTTACGCAGCCGTTGCGCTTCAGGTCATAAAGCTATGTGGTTGGAGCAATGGGGCGGATTGCCTTCGGAAGAATTTTTGGTAGCACTCGACCCTGTATTGGCAGGATTGCGCAGCCGACTTTATACCGAAACCTGCGCCAGCGATACCAAAGTGGGTACGTTGACTGAAGAGTGGGCGGCACGACTTGGCTTAACTACCAATGTGGCTGTAGCAGTAGGTGCTTTTGATGCACATACCGGAGCTGTAGGTGCCGAAGTAAAACCGGGCGCTTTGGTACGCATTATTGGAACTTCAACCTGCGATATTATGGTATCGAGCTATGAGGAAATGGGCGACAAACTTATTCCGGGCATTTGCGGACAAGTGGACGGTTCAGTTATTCCGGGCATGATTGGTCTCGAAGCTGGTCAGTCGGCTTTTGGCGATGTGTATGCTTGGTTCAAAAATGTAGTGGCTTGGCCGGTTGTCAATGTTTTAGCTAAAACTTCGTTGGTCGACGAGGCTACGAAACAAAAATTAATCGACGAAACATTAGACCAAATTATTCCTGCGCTTTCGATTGAAGCTGCTAAAGTTCCGGTTTCGGAATCATCAATTTTAGCTACTGACTGGATGAATGGTCGCCGTACGCCCGATGCTAACCAAATGGTAAAAGGAACAATTACAGGATTGAATCTGGGAAGTTCGGCTCCGCTAATTTTCCGCGCATTAGTTGAGGCTACTGCGTTTGGTTCGAAAGCCATTGTAGACCGTTTTATCGAAAATGGTGTGGAAATCAAGGAAATTATTGGTATCGGTGGTATTTCGTTGAAATCGCCATTTGTTATGCAAACCCTTTCGGATGTATTGAATATGCCTATTAAAGTGGCTAAAGCCGAACAAGCCTGTGCTTTTGGTACAGCCATGTTTGCTGCCGTTGCAGCGGGTGTTTACGCCAAAGTAGAAGATGCACAAAATGCAATGGGACAAGGCTTTGCTAAGGAATTTTATCCAAATGCCGAAAATCACAGATTGTATTTGGAGATATATGCAAACTACCAAAAAATTGGTCAGTTTACCGAAAAAGAATTGTTTTCTTAAATATTAATGAATTCTTATGTTAAGAGCATTCGACCCCAATAGGGGTCGTATGTTTATAGAAAAAGACCTTTTCTATAAACATTTGACTCCTACGGAGTCATACCTTTTTTCAGAATTCAATGAAGGAAAATCTTAAATAGTAAATTGTAAATGATTAAATTGTAAATAAAAGTATTATGAATTGGAATTCACAGGAATTTATTTGGCTCGACTGGGTAATTATCGCGGTCGGAATTTTAGGAGTAACATGGGCTGTATGGCGCTCAGTACAAAAGGATAAACGTAAGCAGCAAGGCGCAAATAGCGAAGATTATCTTTTCGGAAAAGGGGAACCTTGGTATATTATTGGTGCAGCTATTTTTGCAGCCAATATTGGTTCTGAACACCTTGTAGGACTTGCTGGAACAGGTGCAAAAGCAGGTGTTGGTATGGCGCATTGGGAAATGCAAGGTTGGATGATTCTTATTTTAGGATGGCTTTTTGTGCCATTTTACCAATTGATGAATGTAAAACTGGGCAAAATTATTACCATGCCCGATTTCCTTAAAAACCGCTACACACCAGCTACAGGTTCGTGGTTATCCATCATTACGCTTATTGCTTATGTACTTACCAAAGTGAGTGTTACGGCATTTACAGGTGGTATTTTTATGGAGAGCTTACTTGGTTTACCTTTCTGGTATGGCGCTATCGGCTTGATAGTTTTAACAGGAATTTTCACGGTGCTGGGCGGCATGAAAGGAGTAATGACATTATCGGCCATTCAAACACCAATTCTGATTATTGGTTCGTTTCTGGTGCTTTTCTTAGGATTAGCAGCTCTTGGAGATGGTAGCATTGCTAATGGTTGGACAGCTATGATTGATTATTCGAAAACATTAAATGTAGGAGCTGATGGTGTTGCTTATGGCACAAACCACATGTTCCACCTCGAAACCGGCGACCCATTGTACGACGATTATCCAGGATTTTGGGTATTTATCGGAGCTTCGATTATCGGTTTTTGGTACTGGGCTACCGACCAACATATTGTGCAACGTGTATTGGGACAAACAAAAGGCGAATCGAGCGATGTAGTCATGAAACGTGCACGCAGAGGTACAATTGCTGCGGGTTATTTCAAATTATTACCCGTGTTTATGTTCCTTATTCCGGGTATGGTTGCGGCTGCGTTGGCTGCTCGTCCCGATAGTGGTTTTACATTGGACAATCCCGATACTGCTTTTGGTGCAATGGTTAAGTTTGTATTGCCAGCCGGTGTAAAAGGAATTGTGACTATTGGTTTTATTTCGGCTTTGGTGGCTTCGTTGGCGGCATTTTTCAACTCATGTGCCACGCTGTTTACCGAAGATTTTTACAAACCCATGTTCAAAAACAAGAGCGAAGATACTTATGTTTTGGTAGGTCGTATTGCAACCATTGTAGTAGTTGTACTTGGTATTGGTTGGATTCCGGTTATGATGAGTCTCGGTAGTTTGTATTCGTACCTGCAAGGCATTCAATCACTACTTGCTCCGGCTATGGTAGCTGTATTTGTAATGGGTATATTCTCTAAGAAAATCACACCAAAAGCTGGTGAAGCTGGCTTAATTGTTGGTTTTTTGATTGGCATGGCACGTTTGCTCACTAATATTTTTACAAATACAGGTAAAGATGTAATGACCGGCTGGTACTGGGAATCAACAACCTGGTTTTGGCAAACAAACTGGTTGATTTTCGAAATCTGGTTGCTTGTTTTCATTATGTTGTTTATGGTTTTTGTGTCGTTTTTCACTAAGAAACCAACAGCACAGCAAATTGAATTTATCACCTTTACAGGAGATTACAAAGCGCTAATCAAGCAAAGCTGGAACAAGTGGGATGTAATTGCCTCGCTTGGAGTAGTTGCTGCTTGTGCTGCTTTTTACTGGTATTTCTGGTAAAATTTAAGCAATTCAAAATGCAGAATGCTTAATGAATTCGTTAGCTTATTTCTACTTTACCATAATATAATGTTAAACCACAAAAGAACACAATAGAAATACAAAAGAAGTAAAAATCAGTATTATAGTTCACAAAGGAGAATTTTCAATATTGAAAATTATTACTTTTGTTGCCTTTTGTGATCTTTTGTGGTTCAATTCTTATAAAAAGTTGCTTTATTTTTAATTTGGTAAAGTAGAATTATATATAATAGGAAATTAATAATGTCGCATTTGTAAAAAATAATAATTTCACAAATCAATTGTAACTTCAAGTCCCCTTTAAGGGATATAGGGGCAGTTATAACATTAATTTTTGCCGCCCCAAGCCCCTAAAGGGGATGTAGAGTTACTTTCGTCTT
>CAIWIS010000635.1 GCA_903912795.1 uncultured Bacteroidales bacterium | reverse complement strand
GTGGTGCTGTTTGAAATTAACAATTGGCCAATGGTCTGAGTTGTCAAATCTGTTAATACAACGGAACCCCCTCCATTTATCTGTAATAGGTCATTAATTTCGGGTGTGGTTCTTTCTGGTGTCCAGTTAGCAGCAGTTGCTACCGATGCCGTTCCGGTTTGATTCCAGGTATAAGTAACAGGAGACTGCAGCACTCTACCGCTGCAAGTAACATTTACTGTTGTTGCTCCACCTCCAGAACATGCTACAAGCTCACTATTGTAGTTTGCTACGGACAAACCACTTTTCAAGCGAACATAGATAGGAGTTGATGCCAAAGTGGCAGAAGAATAGGCAACATCTACTGAACTACCGAATGTAGAATTATCGGTTGATACTTCATAGTTCGTGGTGCCTGCAACAGTAATATTACCAGGAGAACCGGTAAGAAATGTACCACTCAAATTAAAAGATTTGGAAGTGGATGGTCCAGACCCTGAAGAATAATTAAGACCGGTTAAAGTTGAAGACGACGCAGTAAGTGTAGGTGCATCTACAATTACTTTAAAGTTATCAAATAAAGTTTTATAGGAAGAGGTAGCTCCGTTACTGTGTTTAAAATAATAACCACTATACTTCAAATTATCTGCTGCAGCTGTGTATGTAGCATTAGTTGTGGCAGTCCCTTGTTGTGTTAAAGTTCCGGTCCATGGTAATGTAAAAGCACCTGTAGCTCCAGGTCCATCATTTCTAACGAACAACGACCAATTGTCAGTCGCCGGATCGTAAGTTACCTTGATGCTTAAATAATCATTTGCAGTATAAGTAGTGCTTTCTGCAATTACGTCAGTTACTGAAGCTCCTAATACACCAGCGCTAAAACGGGCTAAAGAAATCTTCCCTGCGGTTGACTTACTACAATAAACGGCATACCCTGTTGCTGTGGCATTATTAAAATCAGAATTTGAACATCCTAAAACAACAGCTGATCTATAGTTAGTTGCATGAGTATTATACGTTTTTAAATTAACGTACCAGGTAATTAATCCACTAGTGGCCTTTAACCCTGCTGATGCACTGTAAGGACTTAAATAACCAGAATTGTCAAAGTAAATAAATGAACTTCCTGCCACGGCATTGGCACCTATTTGTAAAAACATATTCGTTGAATTTTTATACGAATATTTAAAGTCTCCAGCTGCAATTGTTCCTCCTGATGTGGCAAATTTATTGTGAATTATTGCTGGCGTACCTTCGGTAGAAGGTAATGTCATAGTTGTTGTAGATCCGTACCCTGCATTAAACTGATCCAAAAACACCTGTGTTTGCGCATTTAGCCCTGAAATACTTAGCGCTCCAAAAATCAATGCAAGCGAGAAGCATCGCGTAAATGTAGAAAAGGAAAATCCTTTTACTGTTTTTGTGTAATTTGTTTTTACCATAATAAGAATATTTATTTTAAAGTTAACGGCACAAAGTAAGATGCAATTAAATGAATATATGGTGTTGAATACTGCAAAAAATACCACACAATAATGCATTTATTTAAATTTAAATTACTCCACATTACCCGTATCAAGTTTTGAACACATGATAAAGTGTTATAGATTTATTTTGAGTACAACTTGTACACTTCTGAACCAGCACTTAAAAATGCCCCCGTTCCGTACACTTCAGTTTTATCAGGGAAAGCATTACCGGGAGCTGCTCCAATTGGCTGTACATACCCTAACATGCCATCTTGGGTAATATGGCTTACCAAGGAATTCCAACCTTTTTTTACGGCTGGCTTATAGGTGTTCTCATCTAAAATTCCGCTGTTTATTCCCCATGCCAGACCATAAGTAAAAAATCCCGTTCCACTGGTTTCGGGAGTTGGATAGAACTGTTGGCCCAACAAACTCATAGCCCAATGACCTTCGGGTGTTTGAATCGTAATAAGTTTGGCAGCCATCCTTTTATAAATATCTAGAAAATACAGGTATTCACTGGTCGAAGGATCAAGCTCGTTCATAACGTTCACAAGACCGGCAAAAGCCCAACCATTTCCACGTCCCCAGAATATTTTTGTGCCATTGTCCAGCTTGCCCATAAAGGATTGATCGCGGTAATAGAGGTTCTCATTTTTGTCGAATAAGAAATCGGTTGTAGCCTTAAATTCTGTCATTAAAAAATTAAGATACTTTTTATTGCCCGTAATTTTATATAGTTGCGCCCAAACGGGTGGCGCCATAAACAAGGCATCGCACCAACTCCACCTGTCGAGATGATAAGGGCTTGGCCACTTGAGTGATGAAACAGAAGGATGGCTAAGAATAAAGTCAAATTGTTTTTGGGCAGGCACTATCATCTTCTTATCACCATATTTGTGGTATAACTCGCAATACATTTGTCCTACCGCTTGGTCATCGGCATGGTACTGACGGGTGTAAAGCATCCACTTATTGTCGTCACCAATTTTTTTCATCCATCCCCAATAGGTAGTATCATCGGTCATCTCAGCCCATTTTACCATTCCCACATACAAAGCCCCATTGGTCCAATCCAAGGGATGATGGGGTTCTTTTTTATCGCTATAGATATCACTATAATGCTCAATTTGCCAATCTGCAACGCGTTTCATTTGTTTTTTAACCTCTGATGGGTTAATGTCTTGTGCGAAAATTGGCAAGCCAATGCAAATTGCCAAGGTCATCAAAATTGTTTTCATTCTTTTTGCTAATGTATATGTTGTTAAAATAACGGATTTGAACTGAAAAATATTAGTAGTTGCTTCATCTGCGTACATTGTGATTGGGCAACATTGATTTATCACATTACAAAATTACGTGGAAAAACACGAAGCTAAGGCATTGAATAGTGCAAAAAAGACCGCACAATTGTGCATATAATTCTATGAAGTATTTTAAGTGCGCTGGCAATGATTCAAAATGCACGTTGTGAAGATTTTTAGACAATAATACTATAAAACATCGAGATGAAGCATTAGTTAAATTATCGTCTTTCAGTCTTTGCGTTCAAAAATTACATTTATAAGGAACTATTGTTGTCGACTAAACAAAAACAGATGTGAGCTGTATGATAACAAAAAAATAGACAGTTCAAAATCAACGAATGATTTCAAACTGTCTATCTATTATAGTACACTAAATTAAATTTCAAAACAAGAGTGTTTTTTTACTCAACAATCTGAATATTAATACTTTTTACAATATTCTGAGCCGTTGAAAGTTTTTCCAAATCAGTATAGATTCGTCCATTTGTACCATCAGAGCTGCTTCTTCCAATAAGTATTAATTCAGCATTGGTTTGAAATGGATAAATAGTATCGGCATAGATTACGGCAGGTTGTCCGCTGCCCATTTCACCTCCCGAATAGTTTTCATCACCGTCTTTTGCTGATTTTGGAAAAGACTCATTAAAATCGACTGAGTGATTAAATTCAGCTTTAATAACAACTGGCGTATTAAAATCGGCCAGTTTTATTTGAATTTCTTTGTCTGACTTTGGAGTAGCACCTGTTTGTGCATCTGTAAATGGTTGTTTTTTGGTGGGCAAATAAAGTCCATCTTCATACACTTCTCCTCTTTGATAACACCAATGTGGAAGCGATTCCTTTCGTCGGTTGCCCCTATTTGAAACCCAGCCTTCGGTTGCAATTTTTTTTGTAACAAATACGGTCGAAATATATTTCCCTTTCGTATCTTCGAGCCATACAGCAAACTGAGGTCCATTGTCTTTGGTAATTCCCAAAAACATAGGAAATTTATGAATCCAGCTTTCTCCGGCTTCTATTTTGATTCTAATATCGCCTTTTGAATAGAAAAGGCTTTCATCTTTCTTGCACGAAGTTGTCAATAATACTATTCCTAAAAGACATATTTGAATATTTATTTTCATAATTTACATGGATAACAATATTGATTTATATTTCAATAAAAGTTGTAGTGGTTTACATTGTGCTTGCTAAAAGGAATTATCATTCTCACAATTTTCGGATAATATTAACATGGCTTATTGAAAACACTTTCTTAATATTTACTCCAAAGACGATACCCAAGACGGATTACAGGGGCAATATCTACATTTGGGATGTTATAAACCACACCATTAAAATTAGCACTATTGTCAGCACGAAGATATATATGCATTCCTGGTTGCAAATAGATATGTCGCCCTAAGAAGAATTGATAGCTTATACCCCCTCCAATATCAGTGCTATGGATATCTCTTTTTAATCCGGTGCTTATTTGTTCAATTTCGAAGGTGTGAAGCTCCAGATACGAATATAATTCAAGGTTTCGCCATACGTTATAGCCCAAGAATAATCCGGGAGATGTTTTGTAATATCGTTTGAAATCGGGCGAAGAATTCTTTGTGCCTGCAGATTCAGCGTCATACGTGCCTCCATTAATAACACTTACCCTTACCCTAAAATTGTTATAGCGGTAACCCAAGCCTACATGGTATCCACCGGTAATAAACATGGGAAAAAGACTTTCCACTTCGATAGCTTGTTTAGCTTCATACATGTGAGGAATAGGATTCCAAAAACTTCCTTTAATTGAATCAATTTGTGCAAAAATAGATGTTGTACTTAACACCAACACAGACAAAATAAAAATTTGTTTCTTCATATCATAATGTTTTTTAAATTATGATGCAAAGGTCGGTACGAAATGTGGTTCATTTGCTCCACATTTGTTACCAAATAAATATTAGTCAAATATTTGTTTACGAATCCGGCTTAATGATTTTGGATCTATACCCAGATAATTGGCAATATGGTAAAGTTGTACCCTTTGGAATATTTGTGGGTGTTTTTTTAAAAGCCTTTCATAACGATCTTTAGCAGAAAAAACCTGAAAATCAATATTTTGTTCTACCATTTTTAGATATGCCTGTTCCATTAAAATTCTGCCAAGCCTTTCGATTTTTGGAATTTTAATGTATATATCGGATAAGTCTTGCTGTTTAATAACCAATAATTCTGAGTTTTCAATTGCTTTGATATTAATCAACGATGGAGAATTACTCAAACGACTTTGGATAGCAGTAACCCAATCGCCTTCAAAAGCAAAGTCGGTTGTTATTTCATCGCCATTATCCATGGATTTGAAATAAATCAGAACTCCCTGATTCAGCAAACCAATAAAATTAGCAATTTGACCTTCTTTGAGAAAAAAATCGTTCTTGCTAATTTTTTTCAATACGAAAGCCTTACTAAACATTGATAATTCCTCATCGGTTAGTGACACAACAGTGTCAATTCTATTCTTTAGTTTTTGAATCTTGTCCATTTTTTGCAATGGCATTTTTATTAACTCAACTTTCGTGGGTTATTAAACGAATTGATTTATAATTGATTATAATTTTGAATTTATGTTATATAACAGAAATACAACTGCATAAATTATTTATTGTTTTGAAGAATATTTTTGTGCAACTTTGAGTAAAACTTTGTGAAATAGCTTTTTTACTGTAACACAAAAAAGACTAAGTAGACCCGAAAAGCACAAAATACGTTTATCATATGCTTGTATTTCAGATAATTATATTACTAATAAGCTACTTGCGAAAGTTAAGTTATTAAATACTTCAGTCAATAACTCCGCACCTTTGCATATAAGCATTAAGTGCAAAGGTGCGGCGTTATTTTTCAGGACTGGGATACTAATCATTAATTAATCTCGCAACAACGAATTACACGATTTCTTACTTATATTGCTCTTTCAACTCATCGTACCATTTCTTCATTACAAAGAAAGCACGCTTTTTCTCTCCTTTATCCGACACCAATCCTTTACGGTTGAAATCATCCTGCAAGTCGCGCAATTGGCGACGAGGTGAGCGGAAATCTTTCAATATCCAAGGCGTTGTTCCAGCCAATCCCGGGATACGTTTTAGCATGTTTACGCTGCGAATGTAAAGATCTTCTTGATAATCTTCCGAGAAACGGTCGGTTTTACCTCCTTTCAATCCATACAATGCACAGCCACCGAACTCGCTGATAATAATTGGTTTTTGCTCTGCAAAAGTCCAGTTCACGCGGTCGCATTTTTCGGGTAATCCGTCATACCAACCCACGTATTCGTTGAAACTAAGCACATCCATTACTTTGCTCAGTTCATCATTCACGGTCATTAATCCAGGCTTCAAGGCTTCCTTTTCCATGGCTGCACCCACCAATCTGACAGGGTCAAGCGCACGGACTTTGTTGGCCAATTTGGTGAGGAACTCCAAACGTGGCGCACTCTGTGGCGTTTCGTTGGCTATTGACCAAATGATAATGTTTGCACGGTTTTTATCACGGGTAATATTATCAGTCAATTGCGCTTCGGCATTTTTGTACGTTTCTGGATTGCTCCATTGAATGGTCCAGTACACCGGAATTTCCGACCATACCAGAAGTCCCATTCGTTCAGCCTGACGCACCATTTGCTCGTTGTGAGGATAATGTGCCAGTCTCACAAAGTTGCAGCCCATGTCTTTTGCCCATTGCAGCAATGTAATGTCTTCTTCTTTGGAGTAAGCCCTGCCATTGCGGAAAGCAGCTTCCTCGTGAATACAAACACCACGCAAGAAAACTTGTTTTCCGTTCAACAAAATCTGCGTTCCTTTAGTTTCGATGGTACGGAAACCTATTTCATCGGCCATAACTTCATCGGCCACTGTAATTTTTACGGTGTACAATTTTGGATTTTCGGGTGTCCAATAAGTTGGTTTTGCTTTCACTTCAAAAGCAGCATAGCCTTTGGCGTCTGGCGTCAATTGTTGCGTTATTTTCAACTCTGGAATTTCTACCTTCACCGTTTTGTTGAGTTCGCTTCCATCCAATTGAATCCAACCGCTAATGGTGTTTTTGTCGCCTTTTTTAAGTTGTACGTAATAATCACGCACAAAGGTTTTCTGCGTTTCCACTAACCTTACCTGACGCGTAATGCCACCATAATTCCACCAATCAGAATTGATGGTTGGCACTGCATCCGGTTTTCTTTTATTGTCCACTTTTACAACCAGCGAATTTTCTCCATTCTTCAAAAGGCCAGTCACCTCGAAATTGAATGGTGTAAAACCGCCAATGTGCTGTCCAATTTCCTTTCCATTTACAAATACTATGGCTTCGTAATTTACCGCAGCAAAATGCAGAAAGACACGTTTGTCGGTTTTCACTTCATACTGAAATCTATTTCTGTACCAAACAGTTCCCTCGTAATAATAGAGTTCGGGGCGTTGCGTGTTCCAATCGCCGGGCACGAATAATGTTTTTTCGGTAGCAAAGTTATATTCTTGCAAAACGCTTTTGTCAACAATGTCTTTGTCAGCCCCATATCCATTTTTTAATGGCATACGTCTGTAATCGTAATACCCGTTTTCGAACGGATCCACAATGGTTTTCCATAGTCCATCCAATGAGGTGATGGTTCGGCCTTCTACATTAATGATTTGTGGAGTGGTTTGAGCCGAAGTGAAAGTGGCACTGGTAAGTACCAGAAAAAGAATTGTTTTGTGAATTAATTTTTTCATCGGAATTTTTACAAATTGTTATACTGTTCTATTTGAAAATGAAGCGTTAATACTGGCAAACATATGATTTAATGAGGCTTAATAAATCATTTGGTATTTCTTTTAGTCTTTCAATTCAATAAAATATTTGTCATCTTTATTTGTTTCAAAACTTATAATGCCTTTTCCCTTGGTTGTATAATTCAGCATTTTCCCTTTGGCATTTTTTAGCTGGCATTTATCAATATCGGGATATTTAATGCTGCATTCACCTCCCATTTTAGAAATTACTTCAATAGTAGCAGCTTTTTGGTTATTCCAATTTGTGGACACTTCAAAATTACCTCTGGCAACTAAACCTTTAAACTCACCATTTTTCCATTCTATTGGAAGTGCTGGCAATATTTCGATGTACCCCTCGTGGCTTTGAATAAGCATCTCGGCTACACCAGCCATACACCCTAAGTTACCATCTATCTGAAATGGAGGATGGAAACACCATAAGTTTGGAAAAACGCGCGTTTTGATAAATGTAGAATATACTTCGTAAGTTTTTTCTGCATCTTTTGTGCGTGCGCGCAAATTCATACGGTGTGCCAAAGCCCAACCTGTGGTTTTGTTACCCCTAAAGTCGAGAGTATTAACTACACCTGCCATCCAATCAGGTGTTGTCGAATTGATTAATGTTCCCGGATAAAGACCACAAAGGTGTGAAACATGTCTGTGAAATGGTTCTCCAATATCGCTGTATTTTTTTTCTTCTCTATATTCTTTTACCTGACCGGATTGACCAATAATTATAGGATCTAATTTTTCAACCTGATCTTTTACGATACTCAAAAAACTGTCTTTAGCTCCAATAACTTTTGCAGCTTTTAATAAGTCGGTATGATTTTCCCAGACAAAGCTTTGGTCGAAAGTTGTACCTGTTGTGATATAATACTTGCCATTGTTTCTTTGCTCGGGTGATGCCGAAGGCTTTACAAGTAGAAATCCGGAACTATCGGGCACCAATGTCTTGGATAAAAACTTACTCATACCAAGCAAACATGGATAACCGGTTTTCCTTAAAAAGACAGTATCTCTTGTAAAGTCGTAATAATCCCAAAACAACTTGGTGGTAAACCCCCCTGTACCCGGGCCTGAATGCCCTCCGGGAGCACCTATAGTAAATGGGTTTGCCCCGGTACCTATTATCCAGCCATTGTCCAGCGTGTCTTTTAATTCGGGATTCGTGTTTTTAAGGTAACTTGTTGCTATTTTTTTTGCTTTCGGAAGATATGCATTGTAATAATCGATATAAGCTGTAAATGTTTCTGCCAGATTTGAATTGAACGCACCCCAGTAGTTCATTTGAATATTAATATTGTGCCAGTAACCACCCGACCATGGAGTTAGCTCATATTGTGTCCATACACCCTGCAAACCACAGGGTTGTGTCCCTATTCTGGAACTGGATATTAACAAATATCGACCATAATGATATATCAATTCCTCGAGATAAGCATTGGCATTCCCCGCTTTGTAATTGTTCAACAACGATCTAGTCGTAATTTTTGGAACTTGCGAATTAAAATTTAGCTTCACCCTTGAGAAAAGACTTTGATAATCTTCTACATGATTTTTCTTAAGAACATCAAAACCCTTACTGCTAGCGCTTCCGATGAGGTTGGACACTTTTTGATGTGGAAAGTCCTGTGGGTTTAGTTTTAAATTACTATTTTCTTCCAAAAAAAGTTTTTCACTTAATACGTAATTTGTGCCAGTTGCAAGTATCAAAGTTACAGCGTTTGCATTCGAAACTTTTATTTCAGCATTATCGTTTTTATTGTTGGAAGTTAACGTACCACCATCGTTTATTACTTTAATTTGTGCCTCATAATTTTCGCTGAATTTATTTATAGTCCCCGATAGTGTAATTAAGTCATTCTGAGCGTAAACAATTCCTGTTCTTGCATTAACATTGGTAGCAGCTCTTTTATAGGGTATCTGGGGACGAATTGTAAATGAAATTTTATTTTTTTTATTTGCCGAAATCCTCACCACCATTACATTATCCGGATAGCTCATAAAATACTCGCGGTAGTATTTTACTCCATCTGCTTCGTACTTTACGTTTAAAATAGCATCGTTTAAACTGAGTGTTCGGCTATAATTCTGAGGATTTTGCTGATTAAAATCTAAAAGTATTTCAGCAAAATTTGTCAAACCCCCTACATGGTATGATCCATCATTACATAATGTTTTCTCTGTTATTTGAATGCGTTCGGTGTCGGTTCTTCCAAAAATATTAGCACCCATATATCCATTTCCAATTGGATACGATTCCGATTCCCAAAACTTATCACTAGCGTTTCTTCCCTTTATTCTTACCGAATCCATTGCCGAATTAGGCGCTGGAAGAGAATCCCATATTTGGTAAACAGGGTTTTTGTATTTAATTTCTGCTTGCATATTCGAATAAAATAAAACAGCACATAGAACAATAAAATTTCTCATATTTGTATCGTTTTTAATTGATTATATTGTTAATTATAATTTTTTAGATATTGTGTAAGTTTCTGAAATGCTTTCCAGCTAGAGCTATTCGAAGGTAATGCATTTCAGACACACAATATGAATTGGCAATATTGATTATTTTTTTAAATCGATCTAATAATTCCCAATTTTCCAATCAAAAAATGAACCAGCAGGAATGAAACAATATACGCACAACCAACATATATAAATATGGGCATGTATGAATGGTTTCCAACGGAGAGACCTATTAACTTTTGTGAAATAACACTCATTAGTCCTCCCAATGTTCCTCCGATACCTGTTATCGTAGCCAAAACTCTTTTCGGGTATATTTCTGTAGGAATGGTTATATTAGACCAAAGTCCATGCGACAACATAATTCCAGAAATGAGGAGAATAGCCATAACCGGACTAATTTTTAAGGATAATGAGAAGCAAAATATTGGAACTGCAAGTGAAGCAAGGAGCATAATCGTTTTTCTGGATTTATTCAAACTCCATTTTTTCCTTTCAATCAGGAACTTTGGGAGCCAACCACCCATTATAGTTCCAACACCCATTGCTACATAAGGCAACCAGGCTGTCATTCCAATTTCAGATAATGTAAATCCCTGAACATCATGCAAATATTTAGGTATCCAAAACATAAGAAAATACACTACTGGATCAATAAAAATTCTGGCCGAAAAACAACCCCAGCTTTCCTTTTTCATTAATAGTTTTTTTATGCTGACTGTAGTTGCAACCGCTTGATCAACATCAGAAGGAATCTCTTCTTCAATGATAAGTTTTCTTTCTCTTTCAGTTACTTTTGGATGTTTATCGGGCAAATAATAATATTTTAACCATAAAGCTAGCCATAAGAACCCGAGTATGCCTATAACTATGAATGCCATTCGCCAACCCCAGCCAATTGCAATAAATGTTACTATAGGCACAGCTAATGCAGCTCCAATAGATGAACCGGCGCTAAATATGCCTATTGCCAAAGCTCTCTCTTTCATTGGAAACCATTCTGAAGTGGACTTTACACCTCCCGGAAAGTTCCCCGATTCAGTAATTCCTAAGAAAAAACGAGCAATCGAAAATTGACCTAAAGTATTGGCGAAAGCGGTAGCAATAGTAACAAAAGACCATGCTCCTACCGAATAGGCTAGTCCTTTACGAGTTCCAATCCTATCAATAATACGGCCGCTAAGTGCATACATAATCGTGTAACTAAACACAAAAAGTGCCGTAATATTAGCATAATCCAGATCCGTCCATTTCAAATCCTTTTGAATGATAGGTGCCAGAATGGCAAGCGCATTCCTGTCCACATAATTTAATGTGCTAGCAAAGCAAAGTAGTAGTGCAATCTTCCACCTATAATTATCATTCCCTAATATTTTCATTTTTGTTAAGTTACAATTTTCATACTTTAAATTTAATATTTCCCGTATTGTTGTAGTGTTTCCCACCAAGCCATGATATTTTGAGGTGGTACACCATTTTGTATAACATGGATTGGAGCAAATATGAAACCGCCATTTGGAGCTAAATCTTCTATTCTTCTTTTTGTTTCATCGCGCACTTGTTGAGGAGTACCAAAAGGCATAATTGATTGATTATCGCAACTTCCACCCCATATTGTAAGGTCGTTACCAAATTCTTTTTTAAATTTTTTGGTGTCCATACCTTTACAATTTACCTGGAACGGATTCATTATATCAACGCCAGCCTCTATTAGCAAAGGAAACGTTTCCATAACAGCACCATCGTTATGAAAGAAGATATAAATTTTCGATTTTGCTTTCTTTTTAATGAATTCAAATAAACGTTTGTGATAAGGCCAAATTAATTCTTTATATAAATCTAAATCAACCATAAGGCTATCTTGTGTACCTAAATCGTCGGCACAGG
>CAIWIS010000634.1 GCA_903912795.1 uncultured Bacteroidales bacterium | reverse complement strand
ATTTTTAAGTTTACTGATTGATATATACTTAAATGACCTTAATACAATTTTCAAGTCAGAAATTAGGTGCATTTATAATAATTTTAAATTTAAAAAGTTCAATTTACTAGGCGCTTTACACATATACCGTTAAAAAAAAGGACGAATTTTGAATAAAATGTGAAAATCGAGCTACAAAATAAATCAAAATTCATTGAAACATCGTATATTTGCACTCAATTAGAATGAAATTTATACTTAATTAATTTATAACAAAAAAACAATTTATGAGAAAACAATTATTTTTCGCAGTAACTTTGGTTCTTGCAATGGTTTTCAGTTCGTGTAACAAAGATTTGACTGCCTTAGATCCAAGTCTTTTCACCACCACTCCTAACCCTTTGGTAGAAAAAGCTGGTAAAGTTGATGCCACTATTACAGGTACTTTCCCCGTTAAGTATTTCGCAAAAAATGCAACTGTAACCGTAACTCCAGTTCTTGTATTTAACGGAACCGAAGTAAAAGGAACTCCAACCCAATTTCAGGGCGAGAAAGTAAAAAGTAACAACAAAATTATCAATTTCAAAGCTGGTGGAAAATACACAATTCAAACTACATTTAATTATGTACCTGCCATGGCAAAATCTGAATTGTATCTTGACTTTAGTGTTTCAACAAGCAAAAAAACTTACACAATTCCACGTGTAAAAGTAGCTGATGGCGTAATGGCAACTGCTCAACTAGTTGCAAAAAGCTTTGGTGCTGCCGATGCAGCTAATGGTCCAATCATTGTTGCAGATAAATTTCAACGTGTAATTCAAGAAATGCAAGAAGCTGATATTAAATTCTTGATTCAAAAATCGGACATTCAGAAAAAAGAAATGAAGTCGGAAGACATCGTAGCTTTGACTCAAAAAATTAAAGCTGTTAAAGAATCAATGAATCAACAAGTAGCTGGTTTCGAAATTGCCGGATATGCGTCGCCAGACGGTTCTATGGAGATTAATACTAATCTTGCTGAAAAACGTCAGAAAGTAACTGCCGACTTTATCAATAAAGAATTGAAAAAAGTAAAAACCGCTGTTACTATCGATTCTAAATTTACTGCTGAAGACTGGGATGGTTTCCAAAAATTAATGGAAAGCTCAAGCATTCAGGACAAACAAGTTATTTTGAGCGTACTTTCGATGTACACCGATCCTGAACAACGCGAACGTGAGATTAAAAACTTATCGAATGTTTTCAAAAGCATTGCTGAGCAAATTCTTCCTGAACTACGTCGTTCACGTTTAAAATTGACAGTTGATGTAACTGGAAAATCGGATGCAGAAATTGCTAAATTGGCTAAAGAAGATGCTTCAAAATTGTCATTAGAAGAATTGCTTTATGCTGCTACACTTACTCAAGATTTAAGCGAAAAAGCAGCTATTTATACCAAAGCAAGTGAAAAAGCACCTGACTGTTTCCGTACATTCAACAACCTTGGTGTTGTTAAATACCAACAAGGAAATATTGACGAAGCAGCACGTTTATTTGCAAAAGCACTTGAGTTAAAATCAACTCCTGATGTAAATTACAACGCAGGTTTATGTGCATTGGCAAAAGGCGATTTAGGAAAAGCAGAAGTTAGCTTCGGTAAAGCAGCTGGCACTAAAGGTAACCTTAGCAATGCGTTGGGAACAATAAGTATAATTAAAGGCGACTATACGAAAGCTAAAACTTTCTTCGGAAAAACAAGCACAAACAACGCTGCTATTCTTCAAATTTTGGATGGCAACTACAACGGAGCTCGTGCTACCTTGGATGCTGTAGCTCAACCAGATGCTTTAACTTCATACTTAAATGCTATTGTGGGTGCGCGCACTAACAACCGCGATGCTGTTTACGCAGGACTTCGCAAAGCAGTGAGTATGGATGATGCCTACAAAGCAAAAGCAACTAACGATATTGAATTTGCAAAATTCAATACCGAAGATGCATTTAAAGCTATTGTAAAATAAGAGATAAATTATGATTTACTAAAAGGGTTTTGCTTATATAGCAAAACCCTTTTTTGTTGAAAAAAAATTGTAACTT
>CAIWIS010000633.1 GCA_903912795.1 uncultured Bacteroidales bacterium | reverse complement strand
TTATAATCATATAGAATAACAACTTCATAGTTATCGACTTTTTTAAAGCCAAGTTTGACTAGTTGTTTTTCAATTAAATCAACAATAGGGGTATTGTCAGAATCCGTAAATTCATATCCTTCAAATAATGATTGATGTGCTCTAGCCCAATCTTTTGGTGTTGTGGCACTAATAACCCCATTAGTAACTACTCAGCACCAATACAAATGTATCAATAGTTATTTGCCACGGCAAGGATTGCCAAGAAAGGATTTTGATTGTTCTTTTTGGCAGTTTGCGCGA
Organism: uncultured Bacteroidales bacterium; assembly: GCA_903912795.1. Classification (GTDB taxonomy): domain Bacteria; phylum Bacteroidota; class Bacteroidia; order Bacteroidales; family Paludibacteraceae; genus Paludibacter. Next base: position 1,574 of record CAIWIS010000633.1, on the reverse strand, counting down.
TAGAATGAATTTGACAGTAAGCGTTTGCACCCTGTTGGGATTTAAACATACCGCTAACTTTTTGTTTTACTTTTAGATTTCTGACTGCCCTTTCGGAGGCATTGTTTTCGTACGGAACGTCAGGATCAAAAAGGAATTTGAATACATACTCTTTGTATTTTGTCAAACTCTTAATCAGGGCAATAATCTTTTGATGCAGATTATCAGTACATGTTGTTAGTAAGTTTTGAAATTTATTTAAAATTGAATTGCGGTCGATATTCTCCCACAATTCTGTTTTTCTTTTGTGTATAGCCTCCCTTATTAGCTTTGCTAATTCAGACGACCACGTTTGTTTGGTATCCAACTCTGTCAAAAATGTCAACTCCCTTAAAATGTGAGCTAAACATATTTGGTGGTCAGCAACATTCATATTAAAATACGATTTGTGACGGTCTGTAACCAATATTGACCTCGATAATCCATTTTTAAACTGACTGTCTATAGCCAACTTACCACGTGACTTGTTGCTATGGATATAGGTTAGTTTATCTGTTTGCCACGCCCACATCCAGTGCAATTCACCATTGATATTTTCACCCGTTTCATCAGCTCCAACCACGTTTGATTGTTCTACTCTGTTGCGAATCTCGTTGTATGCTCCTAACGATTTATCGGAAACATCTTTTAGTATATTGTCGATTGTACCTTGACTTAAAGTTATGCCAAAACAATCACGCAACACCTCTGTCAGCCGTTTGTACGGAATACACTGAATGCAACTTAAATAAGTCACCAGTGCTCGGATATTAGTGCCATAAGAAACTCTTGAACGAACTTCTTTTGGAAAATCCGTTTGGCAGCAATGACCACAACAGCATTGTTTGCCTATTAACTGATGCTCCGTTACAATAGGAAGTATGGGCATTGGCACATCAAATACTTGCCGTATCTCAACTACCGAACCTTGAATTGCGGAAAGATCATTTCCGCAACGGGTGCAAAAGTATGGTTTATGTTCTATAATGGAATCCGGCTCGCTTGCCATTTCCAATGTTGTACCTTTATGTCCAGTTTGACCGCCGTTAGACTTCCCCGATTTATCTCTCAAAGAACGAGTTGCAAGCAGCTTCTTTGACTTATCTGCCTGTGCTGCAAGCGAATCCTTTGATGGAGGAATACTGCTATTGTGGCTATCTTTTGGCGTTTCGTAAACCGCTAAACGATCTTTTAAAACCCCATTCTCTTTATTAAGAACAACTATTTCTTCTTGAGCAGATTCTAGCTGTTTTGATAATCCATCAATCTTTCCGTTGATGGATTTTAATACCAAAGCTATGTCTAATACTTGCTCTTTCACCCATCGAAGATACTGTTTTTCAATGGAATATCAAAATAATTTACAATAAATATTGCAACTTTTTCGCGCCCAAAACCATAAAATATTCTGTATCATCAACTTAGGGGTGCTGAGTAGTTACAATATAATTGATAAATAACTATTTAACGTTATTTGTCAAAACTAGCTAAATCTTATGGTTTAATACGTCTACTTTTGTATATCCAATGTATAACCAATTAAAAATTAAAGATAT
>CAIWIS010000632.1 GCA_903912795.1 uncultured Bacteroidales bacterium | reverse complement strand
TGTGCTTTGCCGGCACGTGGTATTCTGTTACATCCGTCCATTCTCCTCCTGAATATTCATACTGTGGATGTCCGCTGTAGCCATTTTCATTCCATATCCACTCGCCACCTTTTCGCACCGACAAAACAGCCTGGGTGAGTTTTTTCTGAGGTACTATTTTATCTGTTTTGCTTACACGAAGATGAACGGTTTCGCCTGCTTTCAAATCAACTTGCACCAATAACTCCTTGTTATCTTTGTGTTTTACCAACTGAAACGGAACTGCTGTGTTTCCCGCTTTTACTTGCAAAACAGTTCCCAGCTTACTGATTTGAGTCAAACTCGCTGGATTCATTATTCCAATAACCAACTCCTTGAAATCCGCTTTTGTCGGGTTTTTAATAGTTAATGTAACTGCTTTTTGTGCATAAGTAGTTAAGAATAACAGACTAAGTGCAATAAGTGCTATCTGACGCATTTACTTTGTTTTTTGTGTTGTTGTTTATTTTCTCAAATCCCAGCTGCCACTAAAGTAGGCTCTATCCAATCGCTTTAGAAAATCGGTATCATTCCTACGAACCCCTAGATCCAACAAGTCCATGTATATATAAAATTGAAGCCAGTATCCATTGCTGTATTTTTGCTGTATACTTTTTGGATTTCGCATTAAGCTATACCAACTCATGTTTAGTCCCTCTTTTTCGGCAACAGCGCATGCTTTCAATGCATTGGCCCAAAGACTTTCTGCCACTTTTTTATTAAGTGAAACCAATCCTTTAAAACCTGAATTTTTAGTCTTGATTACTTCGGATCGATCATCTAATCCGAGTTTCAGAAGCGACACCGTATGTTCAAAAATCGTATCCCCATCAATATCATAAGCGATCTCATCAATATACCCATTGTTGTTTTTATCGGTATATTTTACTGTTGGGAATTTTTTCGCAACTGCATGGAGTCGGCCAGGGCCATATCCATCGTAAAGACCGCCCATACCCTGAAAATATTGTGCATTCTGATCGATTCTCCAAGCCCCCCATTCAGCGCCATATAAATGGATTCGACCATCGAATTTGCCTACATATAAATTGCCTTGCCCTGAATTATCCATATCCCATTCGCCACGATCGCCCGCCTCATCGGCTTGAGGATTGTCATCTAAACCACCATTACGAATTCCACTTTTAAACAGCGATTTTGCATCGTACAATTCAACGCGTTCCCATCGATTACAATCATCGTCCTCATCGAACGAAAAGTAAACCTGATCCCATTTCCCCCGATTAAATATAAGATTCCATGTCGATTCATGATCCGGGTATATCAAATTGTCAAGTTGACGAACTCTCGGATCCCTGAACAAAAAATCGGCCTCCTTGAGTCCCCGCATGTTTTTAAAACGGTGTATTTGATCCATGTAATCAAATCCTTCGCCCCGAAAGCTTAGGGTCATATCGAAATCAAATTCATTTTGAGGGGCATTGTCATTATCCAAATCAAAGGTTAGTGAAGTCCAGTCGATTTTTCCTGTAAACTTCATATTCTCAATGTTATTCGGCAACTTACGATTTTTAGCAATAGGAGGACTATCGCACAAACGGATAGCCATTTCTGTCAACCCATCATGATCTTCATCGTAAAACAGAAATGGATTTTCCCAATTCAAACGCAGGTCTGAAATATAATTGGGTGCAGCATGCGCTTTCATTAAAATGCTTTTACCGTGGTAATCTTCAAAAAAGTCAGATTGGCCAAAATACGTCCAACATTCAAGTTCAAAGGTATTCCAATCAATATAGTTGAATATATTGTCTTTATCCAGGTCAAGCATCCACATATAATGTCCCGGTCCCCAGGGCGTTTTCCCTTCAAATGCTACATAATCGGCAATAACCTGCATGTCGGCCTTAGCATCATTGTTGGTATCGTTCCAATCAATGACCAAATCTTCAGAAGCGGCGTAATTTCCATCTCTGTTCCGGTCAATCAACAGGCAGTCACTATCCATATCGCCCTGATTGTCTCCAGATTTCATATCATCATCATCGTCAATCCAACACACGGGTATATTATTCTGAGTGAATGTTTTCAACAAATCAGGATCGCCATCTCCGTCCAAATCAACATATTGAATAGGGCGGTTTTGAGGGTCAGGCGGAAGTCGATAAGCATTTAATGGCGTATTTGTATTCCAGTATGGTTTTTGTCCTAATGCGGCGAATGATACATTCATTAGCATTAAAAAATATATTGCACATTTCTTTTTCATTGTTTATGCATTTTATATTAAAAATTATTCGCTTGTTTTGAATATTGCTCTAAATCGATAAATTATGATTAGAAATTAATTGTATACATTACTTGATTCACCTGCTACATTCACCTTTAAACCCGGACAGATACTATAAATCACAAACCAATCTCCTTGCCTAATACCTGCTGCATTCAAATCAGGATTACCCGATAATTCTATCGTTTCAGCTATTGGACCATTTCCTAATTCTGCTACTTTTGAAATTGTATAGTGCAGATTTTTTTCTACAAACCAAATTTTCATACCCTCGTAATAGGGACTGTTGGCATACATCGCTAATGGTCGGGTGGTTCTCAACACCCCTTTTGAATTAGCCGGCATATCAAACACATCATGCCATCCAAGAATAAACGGTGCAGAATCCTGCAGATCGACTCTGAGTAAACCATTTGCAAGATTTGTAACTTTTTCTATCCTGTAACCCTCATTGTTCTGTTTGCGCAAATCGCTTTCATAAGTAACTAAAAGTTGCTTTCCTTTTAACGCAGTACCTAAAGGCCATTTGGAAGTTGGCTTGATTATTAATGCACTTTCGTGACGGGTACCTGTTAAATCTCCAATAAC
>CAIWIS010000631.1 GCA_903912795.1 uncultured Bacteroidales bacterium | reverse complement strand
ATTCAAGCCATCGCGTGTGCCGAACCACATCATTCCTTTCGAATCTTGAAAAATGGTGGTAACTGTAAGTTGTGAAAGTCCTTCATTAAGAGTCAAAGCTGAAAAACGCACATCTTGCCAATCCTGAGCAAAAAGGGCAGATTGAATGAGAATAAAGAGGATAAGTGTGATTTTACGCAACATGGTATTTAACTTTTATGTATGATTCAAGGCATCGCAAATATATGCAATTAATTTGAGTTGTTCATTAAATAAAACACAAAAAGGAGTGTTGAATTACTATCAACACTCCTTTTCAGGCAATAATTATTATTGAAGAATTAGTTTATTTGAATACATTTGCCCTTTTTGGTTGGTAAACTTCACCAAATATAAACCAGTTTTTAAATTAGTACAAACTTGATTTACATTTTGAGCTTGTATTAATCTCACTCCTTGCAAGTTATACACTTCAATTTCGCCAAGTTCAGGAACAAATACTGTTTTACCTATATTGCGAATTTGATTTGAAATAGTTGGATTATGTACAGCTAACAAACCAGCTGCAATTGCAAAACTTGCCGAAGGAGCTGATAGCAATGAATTTGAATAAGTGATACCATCGCCAATAGCTGCAACTTTGTAAGTACAAAGTGATGCTGAGTCCAATCCAATTACATTATATGTATTAGTAGCTTGACCTGTTACCGTAAAGTTTTGATTAACCGGTTTTGCATAATTCCAAACCGACACAACATATCCTGTTGCATTTGCTACAGGAGTCCAACTTGCTGTAAATCCACCTGCTACTAAACTTGTAGCTGCATTAGGTGCTGCAGGAGTTGGAAGTGCTGAAGTTGTTGGTAGTGTTGGCCTTACAATGATTTGGCTTACATTCATTGAACTTGTAACATTATTTCTTAAACGGAAAGTAGCAGGAGTTGAGCGCGTAATATTTTCAACATACGTTGCTTCCAATTTATTAGTAGTATATGTATTTATTAAGTTCCAGGTTGTATTATCGCTTGCCAATTCTTCGAGAACAATTGACTTTGCATCTGAGCCTGAATTTGCATGTATTTCAATTTGTGCTACACTATTCACCGTTGGGAAAACAACAGCAGCAGTAATTAATTTATCGAAACTAATAGTGTTTAAATGCGTTTCACCATTTACACCAGTAGTTGAGCCACCATAAATTAAAGCATGATCAAAACTAAACCCATTCGATTTCCATGAAGGGTAATTTCCGTTTAATGGCAAGTTGGTGCTTGGAGGTGGAACTGGTGCTCCCCAAACCATTGCATCGCCAAAATTAGTATTAATAGCATTTACATTTACAGCAGTTGTGTTGCAAATAGCAGCTATTGAAGGACTTGAATCCAACGTTCCTTTAGCAATTACTTTATAACTGTATGTTGTACCCATTTGAAGTCCGTTGATTGACAAACTTGCAGCACTCTGACCACTTGCATTAAGTGTTTTAAGTAATGTAGTATTTTGATAAACAATAATATCGTAACCAGTAGCATTAGCAACCGAAGTCCAATTAGCTGTAAAGCTGCTACTTGTTACGTCAGAAGGAACTCCAACAACAGGAACCGACAAGCCTGTGGTTGTAACTACTGCAGATTCGTTGCTTGGTTGTGAGTTTCCAAATGTAATTTTATCGGCAATAGCTGTCACTTTATAAGTATAAGCCGTATTTGAATTTAATCCAGAAATTACTGAATTAGTTGTAGCCTGACCGGTAACACTAACAGTTTTTACTAAAACTGGATTCGCATAAACAGCAACTTCGTATCCAATAGCTCCAGTAACTGCCGACCAATTGGCAGTGAAACCAGTATTTGTCACGCTCGAAGCTGCACCTACAGTTGGAGCAGGTAATTCAGCCACTTGTTTGCCCACAGCAGCAGCCCAAGATGTTGAAACACGAACACCACTTACCTGAAATTTGGCTGCACTACTTCCATTTACTCTGAATCTGATACCATCAATTGGAGCTAGAACATCTTTTGCACTATTATTGTCAACAACATCGGGGGTTGGTTCGGTAGTCGAAGCAATAACCGGATTAACAAACAACGAAGCCGTTTTTGCTACCCAATCGTATTTTACAACCAATAAAAATGTTTGGGAAACGTCGGTATATTCTGTTGTTGCCCAACGATAATCGGCATTAGATGAACTTGCACGTGTAGTTGCAAATCTGAATTTTGCTGCATCAACAGAGCCTTTACCAATTAACACTTTAGGACCATTACCCCCACCAATAGAAAGCGCCATAATTTCAGCATTAGATTGACCTTGAGTCACACCTGGCTTGCATAATAATGACATATAAACCACACCTGTTGTAACTGATGACGGAAGTGACTTAACCACTTTAAAATCGTTACCTCCACTAGTATAATCCGATGTAATTAGTTTTCCAACACCTGACAAGGCATACATTCCATTAGCATCGCCATACGAAAGCGGGTCAGATGAAATATTTCCAATAGTACCTGTTACAGCTCCATTTGTTGATAAAGTGTTTGTCCAAGTTGATTCGGTAAGTAAGTTTGCACTAGTGTAATTGAATGTTTCGTCGTGCAATACTTGTGCATTTGCTATTAGTACCAGGGCTAAAAATGCGATGATTGAAGTAATTTTTTTCATGATTTTATGATTTTTTATATTAACAAATTGTTTTAGTGCATCAGCAAATGGCTGATGCACTAAAAATTAGATTTATCTGATTATAAATTTTTGAACATTTTCTATCCCGTTGTCGGTTCTGAAACGAACAAAATACAAACCATTCGTAATATTTAGTTCTATTTTGTTAGTATTTCTCTCTTCAACTATTTTAGCACCTTGTAAATTGTAAATTTCAATATCTCCAATTTCGGAAGTGAAAATAGTTCTGTTTTTAATT
>CAIWIS010000630.1 GCA_903912795.1 uncultured Bacteroidales bacterium | reverse complement strand
CAGTATCTAAAGTTGTAAAATTAACTTCGGCACCATATGCAGTACCTTCTGTATTAGTAGCATACGATCGAACATAATATTTTACACCTGAACTAAGGCCTGTAATACTGCTAGTAAATGAACCTGTACCAGCTCCATCTACCGTTTTTGTAGCTAAAGCCACAGTTGGTGCTGTTGCTGTACTCCAACAAACGCCACGTGCAGTAACTGGGCTATTGCCTTCTACTGTTACATTTCCACCACTAGTAGCACCTGAAGTTGTTATATCAGAAGCTGCCGTAGTAGCCGCAAGCGTTGGTATTCCGGCAATCAGACATTGTCCCCAAGTAATACTTGCAGGCCATGTATACTGCACTAAACCTGGATATAAAAGATGAATATTGGTATAAAGATTTGGTGCTGTAGTTGAAGTAAAGGAAATTGTGTACGTTTTTCCTCCGTTAGTTAATACTGCAGCAGTTTTAGCTTGAAAATTAGCAGGACTTGCCCCTATCCACCAACCATCATGTATACCTGTCATAGTAACTGCAGATTCGATGGTTATTACATAATTATTAGTCGATGGTGATACCATACTGACTTGAATTGAATTAGCTCCGTTTGTGAGCGTGTGCTGACAATATTGTATTGCCGAAACAGTTGAAAAACTTAGAATAATACCTAAGCTTAATAAAGCAGAACGCTTTAACGAACTCCGCCAAGCTGCCTTTGCAGTTAGAAGGACCGTAGTGAAAGTAGTTTTTCTCATAATGATAATTTTTTAAAAAGATTTGTATTTAGAAAGTTGTTTTTTAATACTAGTTAGTTGAATGACAGAAATAATTCACTAACAATTTTTCGGAACTTTTACGAAAGCAAAAATAGAATGTAATTCACGCGATTCCAAAAAAAATGCCACACATAAATACGATTTTGGATTTTATTTACTACGCAAAAACTCATGATATAGTTTTTTATATAGTTGATATACAGGCTATAATATAATATTGTGTTGTACAACATATTTCGAAGTTGTTTCGCATAGCTCAATTTATGCTAATATTGAATGTTTTTAAGCAGAGCACTTTACAAAAACGCCAAAATGATGAATATAAAAAGATTTCTCGTGGTACTAATAAGTATCAGTTATTGTATCTCAACTTTTTCGAATCAACCCATTGTACGAAATTTCACCCGTAAGGATTACAAATCGGGTACGCAAAACTGGTCGATAACGCAGGACGAACAAAACCGAATGTGTTTTGCCAACAACAACGGTTTGTTGATTTTTGATGGCAAAAACTGGCAAACATTACCTATTAGTAATGGTACCAATGTGCGTTCGGTGGCTTATGGCGGCAACGGACGGTTTTATGCTTCTACCTTCAACGAGTTTGGATATTATGAGAATAATAAAAATGGTATAATGCAGTATTATTCGCTTACCACTAAATTAAAAATTAAACCCGCCACTTCAAACGAGTTATATACTATACATGTATCCGACAAAATGGTCTATTTTCAGGGCGAAAAGGAGGTTTACAAATACGATGGTATTACGGCCAAGAAATACGCTTTCGATTACAAAATCGATGCTTCGGCCATAGTACATAATATCTTATTTGTGGCGAGCCGTCAAAACGGACTTTTTATGCTCAATGGCAATTTATTTGTACGTATACAGGGTTCGGAGATGCTTGTAAACAAAAAAGTAAGTGCTATTTTGCCCTACACCAACAAGCAGGTACTTATTATTACCAGTATGAATGGCGTTTATCTATATAATGGTTTGTCAATTATACCTTTTACAACAGGAATCGATAATTTTTTAAAGTCGAATCAGGTGTTTTGTGCCGCTACCAACGGTCGGCAAATTGTGTATGGAACTGTACAAAAAGGAATCGTAATACAAAATATTTCCGATAAATCTGTTACCTATATCAATACCTTTTCGGGCTTACAAAACAATACGGTGCTTACTGCCACCTTCGACAATCAGCAAAACCTGTGGCTGGGTTTGGATAATGGCATCGATTATGTAATGCTCAACAGCCCCATCCGCAATATCTTTGGAACCAATAATCTGTACGGTGCCGGTTATTCATCGTATATTCAAAAAAATACACTCTACCTTGGTACAAATCAGGGATTGTACACAACGCCTTTTCCCTTGCGCAATTCCGATATTCCCATTCATTTACAGTTGATTAAAGGCATGGAAGGGCAAGTTTGGTGTTTGACCGAAATTGACAAAACACTCTTTTGTGGTGACGATTTAGGTGCTTTTATTGTTAATGGCAGCAGCACCGAGCGCATTCAGGGACTTCCGGGTACATGGGCTTTTAAGCCGGTGCCCAACCACCCCGAACTTATTTTAGGTTGTTCATATCAGGGACTTTTTATGCTTCGCAAAACAGGTGCTAAATGGCGTCTTTCTCATTTTGTAAAAGGAAATTTCAACGAGTCGAGTCCCATGTTCGAACAGGATGCCGATGGCTCAATTTGGTTTAGTCATTGGCAGCGTGGTTTGTATCGCTTACAACTCAATGCGGCTATGGATAGTATTGTGCGCGTAACTCTTTACAACGTAAACAAAGGCCTACCGGCTAACCGCAACAATACTTGTTTTCGCGTTGGAAACGAACTTGTTTTTTCGTCCGAACGTGGTTTCTATTCGTACAATGCCAAGGCCGATAGCATGATGCCAAACAATAAATGGAATCAGCTTTTTGGCTCTACACCCAGCTATATGCGTTTGCATGCTGCCCCCAACGGCGATGTGTGGTGTGTGTCCGGACGGTTTATGGGTTTGGCTCGCAAGCAACAATCGGGCGCTTACACTATGGATTCGCTTACCTACCGTATATTACAACCAAAAATTATTATTGGGTTTGAACACTTAAATTTTGTGGACAATAATAACTTAATTATTAATACCGAAGATGGTTTTAGTTGGATTAACACCTCCAAACCTGCAACCGTTAAGTCTAATTTTAAAGTGTTTATTAGCAGTATTATTGCCACCAACGATACTAAATCAATTAACGAAGACCGACATTTTTACAACAATCCGAATGAGAAAAAAGAGTTTTCGAACCGATACAACTCCTTGCGCTTTGAGTACAATGCTCCCGAATACCGCAACGAAGGACTGGTGGAATATAGCTATCAGTTGGAAGGTT
>CAIWIS010000629.1 GCA_903912795.1 uncultured Bacteroidales bacterium | reverse complement strand
TCCCGCCGACTGGCCAACATTGTCGGGTTATTGTTTTCGGAAGGAATTGGTTTCGGGTGGTGTGCAGATGGATGGTGGAATTCACTCGCTGGACTATATTTTGTGGTGCTTGGGTGCAGTTAAAACTTTCGAATATAAAGATGATGCTATCGGTGGACTTGAAAGTAATGCTTCTATGGAATTGGTTTTTGAGAATAAAGCCACTGCTTTTTTCCGAATTAGTCGTACTTGTGAATTGAGTAATACAATAAAAATTAGTGGGAATAACAATACAATAGTTTTAGATATTTTTGATATGAATAAAATTATCGAAAATGGTGTTGAACGTGAATTAAGTATTGACGAAAGGGGCGACATACCACAATTGGACTGGGCTAAAATCGGAGAATATCAAACGCAATGTTTTATTGATGCTATTCAAAACAATCAAACACTTTTTTGTTCCATAGAAGATGGAATTCGGGTAGTTGAAACAATAGAGAATTGTTACAAACAAAAAGCTGAACGTCCATTGCCAACTGTGGCAGGAATTCCTGGCTTACGATTTTAATTTGAAATGAATATGTTCGAAAATAAAAAAATATTAGTAACCGGTGGAACTGGTTTTATTGGGAGCCGATTAGCAGAACGTTTGTATCTGGATGAAAAGGCAGATGTGCGCGTAATGGTGCATAGTTGGCCTAAGGCAGCATGGGTCAGTCGGCTTGGGGTAGAGTTAACCAAAGCTGATATTACCAATTACGACGAAGTTGACAAAGCGGTGGAAGGATGCGAAATCGTTTTTCATTGTGTTGGTGTAGGTGGAACTCGCGAGCAGGCAATGAAAATAAATGTGGAAGGAACGCGTAATGTGTTAATAGCATGCCAGAAACACAAGGTTCAACGTATTGTATATTTAAGTAGTGTAGTGGTACATGGCGACAAAATCTTTGACGGTATGGATGAGAGTTCTCCTTTTGAAAGTTATGGGGATGCTTATGCTGATGCTAAAATTGACGCTGAAAAAGTTTTTTGGCAACTCATCAATGAATATAGTCTTGCTGGCTCTGTGGTTCGTCCAACTTATGTGTGGGGTCCGCTTTCGCAATACTATTCAATAGATTATGTTCAACAAATGAAAAAAAACACATTTTATTTGGTAGATAATGGTGAACACGATTGTAATGCTGTTTATGTTGATAATGTAGTTGATTTATGTTTGTTATGTGCCCATCACCCAAAAGCAGTTGGAGAAGCATTTATAGCAACGGATGGAGAGCAGATTAAATGGAAAGATTTTTTTGCGTTTTATGGCAATATGTTAAATACAAAGATTGAGACTTTTAAAAGCATTCCTACCATTGATGGATTAGACAGAAAGATACTTAAGTTTGCAAAACAAACTTTACAGAAGATGATTGTTCCTATTACATTACGCAATGATAAATTAGAACAAAGTAATCCTCAACTAGCAAAATGGCTTTGTAAAGCACCTCGCAAGTTATTAAAAATGCCATTAAAGAAAATTCAAAAGATTTTACCCGAAATGGATGCTGTTGAAATGAGCTTTTATAGTTTCGATGGTTTTATTTCAATTAAAAAATCAGAAAAACTATTAGCATATAAACCACGAATTTCAGTTGCTCAAGGTATGAACTCATCAGAAATATGGTTGAAAGATCAAAATTTTATTTAAAATGATTTTATTTACAAATTTGATATGAAAGTGCCTGAAATTCAACTTTCGATTATAATCCCAACTTGTAACAGAGGCAAAAATCTGATACAAGTGCTCGATTCTATTACTCGATTATTGATTGACAAACAACTTTTTGAGTTAATACTCGTTGATAATGGTTCAACCGATAATACGAAACAAAATTGTTTCGACTTTATTGAACTCCATTCAGATATAAATGTAAAATACCTTTATGAACCCGTGCCTGGATTAATGTCGGGTCGTCATTTTGGAGCTGAAAATGCCAAAGGTCTGATTTTAGCATTTTTGGACGATGATTGTGATCTTTCACCTTCTTGGGCTGATTCAATAATTCGAATTCTAAATCAAAGACCTGATGTGGATTTACTTACGGGGCCAAACTTACCAAAATATGAATCATATCCTCCAAGTTGGCTTGATTATTTTTGGCAAAAAACTCCTTATGGTGGCCAACAATGTGGCGAGCTTAGTTTATTAGATTTAGGTCAACAAATTGTTGAAATTGATGCAATATGGGTGTGGGGATTAAATTTCGTTATCAGAAAAACAGCGTATGAAAAATTAAGAGGCTTTCATCCTGATATTGTTCCTCAACGAATCCAATTTTTACAAGGAGATGGTGAAACTGGAATTTCCATTAAAGCAAATGAGATGGGTATGAAGTCGCTTTATCATTATGATGTATTACTTTACCATATTGTTCCTGAATTTAGATTAACATCTACATATTTCCAAAAGCGATATTTTTATCAAGGTATAGCCGACTCCTATACATCACTTCGTTATCAGCATGGATTATATAAAAAGCAAGATTCTGACTCAACAAAAGTGTCAATAACAAAAAAATTGAAGCGCTTAGTGAAGAAGCAATATCAGGAACTTTTTAAACCCAATGCTAAAGAAATACACGATGATGAGATATCACAATTACGGAATCTTTTTTATCAAAAATATTCCGAAGGTTATGCCTATCATCAACATCATTTCAATACAAACCCTAAAGTTCGCGATTGGGTTCTGAAACCTGATTATATGGATTACGAATTGCCAAAACTGTAAATTAAACAAGTAATTATGCTCGAACAAATCAATCACAACGACAAAGTATTGGCAATTATCATACATGCCAATTATTATAAAGAAGGGATTTCTTTTTTTACGCCCGATAGTTTTTCTCAACAATTGGGCTATATGAATCGCCCTGTGGATTATGTAATTCCTCCACATGTACACAATGTAGTAGAACGCAAAGTGGAACTTACTCAGGAAGTTTTGTATGTGAAAAGCGGAAAGGTGCGTGTCGATTTTTATGATGACGATAAGAAATATCTCGAAAGTAGAATTATCTCAACCGGCGATGTCATTTTATTAGCTCATGGCGGCCATGGTTTTAAAATGCTTGAACAATCGGAAATGATTGAAGTAAAACAAGGTCCATTTTGTGGAGAATTGGATAAAGTCCGCTTCGATGCTGTATCTGATAATGAAATATGTTATGCCCAGAGATAATTATCAATTATTAATTTTTAATTCTTAATTAATGAGTAAGTTTATTCCCGTTTGCGAACCATTTTTGGATGGCAACGAACTAAAATATGTAACCGATGCCGTAGAAACTGGTTGGATTTCGTCGGCAGGTAAATATGTAACTGAGTTTGAAAAACAATTTGCTTCCTATTGCGACTGTAAATACGGCGTGGCTGTTTGTAACGGTACAGTAGCGTTGCATCTGGCACTTGTAGCGCTTGGTATAGGCAAAGGCGATGAGGTAATTATTCCCACTTTTACGATGATAGCTTCGGCTTTTGCAGTGGCTTACACGGGCGCAACACCTGTTTTTGTGGATGCCGATAAAGAAACATGGAATATTGATGTAACCAAAATTGAGGAAAAAATTACGCCACGTACCAAAGCCATAATGCCGGTACATATTTTCGGACTGATGTGCGATATGGATGCAATCACATCCATTGCCAAGAAACACAATCTATATATTCTTGAAGATGCTGCTGAGGCGCATGGCGCTGAATATAAAGGTCGCAAAGCTGGTTCATTCTCAGATATGGCTTCGTTTAGCTTTTTTGCCAATAAAAATATCACTACTGGCGAAGGTGGGATGGTGGTAACCAATGATGAAACAATTTATAATAAAGCCCGATACCATAAAAACTTATGTTTTCCTATGGACGGAAACCGAAATTATACCCACGACGAAATTGGTTTTAACTACCGCATGAGCAATGTAATTGCCGCCATAGGCCTAGCACAAGTTGAAAAGGCAGACACATATAAAGAACTCCGCATAAAAAATAACGCACTTTACCGAGAATTTCTGAAAGATATACCCGGAATAAGTTTTCAACCTTTACATCCCGATTACCTGAACGTAAGTTGGATGAATGCCATTGTTATTGACCCTGTAAAATTTGGACATACTAAAGATGAGTTGATTGTTCATTTAAAAGCCAATGGAATAGATACGCGTCTGCTATTCAATGGTATGCATAATCAAAAATCATTAATCGATTATGGTTGTGATTGTTCTGGCCAATATCTTATTTCGGACTGGTTAACCCAAAATGGTATGTATTTGCCATCCGCAAGTAATTTGAGTGAAGAAGAGATAAAGGGGATTTGTGAAATAATTGCTGAATTTTGATTAATATTTATTCATAAAATGTCTGCAAACCTCCTCATAATACATCCCGAAGGGAATATCAAAAACAATCCCAACCTGTACGCTTTTACAAAAGAGTTGGTAAAGGAGGGTTATAATGTCGTTATTTTCTCACTTCATCGTCCAGGTATTTATCAGGGTGAATTGTTCGAAGGAGCTCGTTTTGAATAT
>CAIWIS010000628.1 GCA_903912795.1 uncultured Bacteroidales bacterium | reverse complement strand
TGGCACCATGCTGTTAGACAACACACTGGGAGGTACTGCCATTGGCAGTACCTCTGGAGGAGGGAATCAGAATTTTACCAATACTGGTATATTTACTGCAAAAGCCAAGGCAGGTAGTGCGGCGCTGGCATTTGGAAATTCTACTTTAGCTGGCACACCGGTTTTTACGAACTCGGGTACTATAAACGTGAATAGTTACATTGCCGGTGGTAGCGGTACTGCAACTTACAATATCTACAACAGTGGTACTTTTAACTTTGATGTTGCAACAAACACTACCGATGCATTAAAAGCGGGCCTAGTTTTTCAAAATAGCAATGTGGCGAATACCACAGGGGGTACAGTTACCGGTAGAGGTGTTATAAAAGGCAGCTTTGATAATAAAACACTGGGCACACTTTCGCCCGGAAACAGCACTATCCCTTCGGGTGGAGCTGCAAATATCGGTCAGTTTGATATTCAGGGAGCAAGTGTAACACTGTCTGGAAATGTGAATGTGGATATTAATGGAGCAACCGCTGCCACGACAGGATACGACCAAATAATAAACAGCACGGCAAGTGGAGTACTCGATGTTGCAGGGGTAAGTTTAACTGTTGCTAACGGAGGTGGATATATGCCAGCTGCGGGTACTACATTCGATCTGTTTAAAGCGACTGGAGCAGGAGGAACAAGTACAGGGACTTTTACTGCCACTTCTTTCCCCTCAGCCAACTGGTCGGCTGATTATGGCACAACAACGACTGCAAAAGCATTGTACAAAGCTTCGCAATCAATTAGCTTTGGAGCATTAAGCGCAAAAACCTATGGCGATGCAACTTCAACACTTTCGGCTTCAGCCTCAGGTGGTGCGATCGTATTTACAAGTTCAGATAATGCAGTAGCGACTTGTACCGGAACAGATGGAACAACACTTACAGTAACAGGACAAGGTACTTGTACTATATATGCCAATCAGGCAGGCAATGGCAGTTATTTAGCAGCTCCACAAGTAAGTCAATCGCTTACCGTTAACCCAAAAGCATTAACAATAGCTTCGGCAGCTGCCTCTAATAAAGTGTACAGCGGAACAAATGCAGCGGTAATAACCGGCTCATTGAGTGGTGTGATTAACTCCGATGATGTAACATTAAGTGGAACAGGAACTTTTGCAAGTACTACCGTTGCCAATGGAATTGCAGTAACTTCAACAAGTACATTGGGTGGCACAAATGCAGGAAACTATACGTTGACGCAACCAACAGGTTTAACAGCAAATATTACGCCCGCTTCGGCACCGATTGCCGGAGGAAATTTAAGTAATACCGGTTTAACCGAAGTTGAATTAGCTAATACGAACCTTACTGTAAGTTCAGGCGAATTTATTGTGAATGATACCAAAACAGTGCAATCACTAACGGTAGCACCCGGAGCAAAACTTACTTTTAGTTCGGGAACACTTACCGCCACGAATGGCATAACCCTGCAAAGTGATGAAAACGGTACAGCCACCATGTTAAATAGTGGAAGTTATTCAGGAACAGTAACAGCACAGCAATACTTAGGTGTAGCCCGTAACTGGTACGTTTCGAGTCCGGTACAGTCGGCCACTGCTCCTGCAAATAATATAACCCGTTATTACGAATATGTAGAAGCCGGAAATAATCTGGATGTATCAGTAGCAGGTTCTACAGCCTATTGGAAAGGATTAAACACAGGTGTAGGTATGACAATAGCTAAAGGTTATATTGCTCAGGCAAGTGCCGGCACTACCGTTCAGTTTAGCGGTACACCAAACAATGGTAATATCACCACCAGCTTTAACCTTACCCGCGACGATGCCAAAGGCAAAGGCTTTAACTTAGTTGGCAATCCATATCCTTCGTATTTGGACTGGAGTTTGGTGGCACAAGCCAATTCAAACTTAATGTCAACTGCTTGGTTCAAAACTAAAAAATCAACAGAATTTGGCGGAGGATATACATTTGCATCGGTGAATGTTACAACTCCATCGAGTCCAGAAATTGTTTCGAATAATGCAAACACAACTATTACCAAATACATCCCTCCAACACAAGCTTTTTGGGTAAGGGTAAAATCAGGTACTGCAAGTACAAGTATGAGTTTTACTAATACTATGCGCGAACATCGCCTCGATAATGGAAATATAATGAAAGCGCCAAAAGTGAATGAACGTTCACGCATACGACTTAAACTTGTAAATGGTATAGAATCCGACGAAACATTGATTTATTTTGATAAAATTGCTACGAATGATTTCAACGAATACGATTCGCCCAAAATGATGAATAATAGCACAGTTACGCCTGATTTATATACAAAAGCAGGTGCAGAGCGCTTAGTTATTAATGGGTTAAATGAAATTACCGACAATATGGAATTGCCCCTTGGTTTTAGTCTGAATGCAGCTGCTACATTAAATTTCAGAGTAGGCGAGATGAGCAATTTTGCAGAAGGTACGAAAGTGTATTTGCTGGACAAAACTGATAGCAAACAAACCGAGTTGCAACCGGAAACAGAGTATAGTTTCAGCACAAGCACAGCTACATTGAACAACGAAAGTCGCTTTAGTTTACTGTTCCGTGCACCGGGTGTAAATACAGGAAATGTAAATACAGAAAAGGGAAAAACTATTATATTTGTAAATGCAGCCAATCAAATTACGATTATTGGAGCAGAAAAAGCCAACTACAGCATTTACAATGCAGTGGGACAAATGGTAAGCAATGGCAAAACAAATACCGACCGCACCATCGTAAATACAATCCGTCAGGCTGGCGTTTATGTAGTGAAGCTTACTGAAAATGGAACTGAGTTAGCAACAAAAGTAGTTATCAAATAAAAGTATTAATACTGCCCCTAACTCCTAAAGGGAATCTGGATTAGAACCGAATGGGTTTTTCTCTTACTCCCCTTTAGGGGCTGGGGGCAGGTTAGATAAAAACAAATATCATGGAAACAAAGAAAAAATACAATTCACCCCGTATCGAGATAATATTTCTTGACAATGAGATTTCCCTAGCTTTGGAATCAAGCCCACCGGTAGGTCCGGGTGAAGGAGCTCAGTTACTTCAAAAAGATTTGAATATAAATAATCCATTCAAATCAAGTTTAACATAGAATAATAATTCAAAATCAATAATTTTAAAAACAATTAATTTATGAAAACAATTACACAACAAGTTTCAAAACGAAATTTCTTTCGTTTCATTTTTACAATGGCCTTTATAGGCATATCATTTAGCAGTTTTGCTGCCAATTATTATTTTGTAACATCAGGCGGTGGAGATTGGAATACCGCAAGCAACTGGAAAACCGGTACAGCAACAGGTGCTACTGCTACAGTTACACCAACAGCGGCCGATGTAGTATTTATTGATGCCGCTAATATGGGTGCAGGCGGTACAGTGACTGTAGCTTCGGGAGCAACAGCCAATTTTTTAGTAATGACAATTACTAACTGCAGATTAGAAAATAGCGGCTCAATGAGCGCAACATATTCTGGTTCAACTTCCGGTAGTATAATTACGCTTAATTCTGCTCAATTTGAGAATAAAAGCGGTGGTTCCTTGTCGCTCACTTCTTCGGCTACGGCAAATTACCGCATCCCCGTAACGTTGGCTGGCTCCTCAATAGCCACAGCCAGCGAATTTATCAATAGTGGAAATTTAACGATTGATGATTTGAGCAGTGCAGTTTCCGGTCAGGTATTTAATTTTATCCAAACCAATGCAAATTCTCAGGTAACTTTAAATGCTGGAGGCACTTATACACTGAATCTAAAAGGTGGTACTGCTGCTGTTACAGGCCCACCTGCGGTTGCAGCTGTAAAAGGTACAGGACTTTTCAATAATAAAACGGCAGGGGTAACAGCTATTATTGCCGGAAATGCTTCTGTAACGACCTCGGCAGGTTCGTATCTTTACGAATGTGATAAGGCAACTTCAGTACTAAAAATTGCCTCAGGCAGCAATCTGACCTTTACGGGTACTTTTAGCGGGTATCCGGATAATTATATGTCTGTAATTAACGGTGGCTCTATTACAAACGAGGGAACATTTACCATGACCGGTAGTGCAACCGGACTTAAACAAGGTATTTATTTTGGTGCAGGAAATTTAACCAATGCAGCCGATGCTAGTTTTACCATAAATGGAAAATTCACGAATAATCTTATTAATCCCGGCACTGCAAATTTAAGTACAATAACCAATAATGGCACCATGCTGTTAGACAACACACTGGGAGGTACTGCCATTGGCAGTACCTCTGGAGGAGGGAATCAGAATTTTACCAATACTGGTATATTTACTGCAAAAGCCAAGGCAGGTAGTGCGGCGCTGGCATTTGGAAATTC
>CAIWIS010000627.1 GCA_903912795.1 uncultured Bacteroidales bacterium | reverse complement strand
TAATGCGATAATTTTTAAAATAAACCTAAAAAACTGTATAATATTTTCAATCCGCTATTTTGCAACCTATATTTGTTGTTGATTACAATGAAAAAACTAAGCATTCATATAATTTCGTTCGTGCTGGCACTATTCTTTTTGGTGGCTGGTTCGGGTTTTAATGTTATAAAATTCTGTTGCGACATTTGCTCAGAACATGGAATTGAAGAGGTCACTTTAAAATCATGTAGCTCTTTTCATCATCAGAAGAGTGATTGTTGTGAATCATCCGAAAATCATGAAAATGAAATAGATACAGATATTGCTTGTTCGGATGTAAATCATCAAACTGATGGATGCCATATTTTACGTTTAAACGTTGAAACGCCCATAATTGTTGATTCGTTATCTGATAATACTAGAATTACCAACATTCAATTATTGAAATCAACATTTATTTTCATTTTCGATTTCACCATTTCTACAGATAGTCATCTTTTTCTAACTCACGCTCCACCCTTATTCTCGTTACCTACGGGGCGCGACATACTTTCCGCTAAATCGGTTTTAATAATTTGATTTTAAATAATAATTATACTTTTTTTCTGATGATGCATTTTCATCAGAGTAAGATATTTATTTTTTAATTTCAACTAAATTATTAAAAATGAGATACATACTTTTAATTGGTATGATACTCTCCTCGTTGCAATTATTTTCGTCGGTAAAAGGTAAGGTTACTACTAAAAATGGTATCCCTATAGCTGGTGTAAATGTATATTGGATGCAAACGAATATTGGTATTGTAACCAACGAACAGGGAGAGTTTGAATTAGTGGAGAATGAAAATTCGACAAAAATTGTGTTTAGTAATGTGGCTTACCAAAGCGATACATTGATTGTAACGGACAAAAGTAAATTTCAAACCATTGTTTTGAATGATTTAATTCAACTATCAGAAGTTTCGGTAGTTGGAACTAACAAAGGAACAATTAAATTGAAATCGGTTATGTTTAATACCGAAAAAATTACTGCTGCTGAACTGTGCAAAGCGGCTTGTTGTAATTTGTCGGAAAGTTTCGAAACCAATCCTTCGGTGGATGTATCGTACAGCGATGCAGCAACCGGTGCTAAACAAATAAAACTGTTAGGCTTGCCGGGTACGTATGTGCAAATGCTTACTGAGAACATCCCCAATCTGCGGGGTATATCAGCTCCTTATGGCATGGGATTCATTCCGGGTCCATGGATGGAAAGCATACAGGTGTCAAAAGGGGCTGCATCGGTCGTAAATGGATACGAGGCCATCACGGGTCAAATAAATGTGGAGTTTAAAAAGCCACAGCTAAGCGAGATAGTTGCTTTCAATCTGTTTGCAAGCGATGCGGGTAGGGTAGAGTCGAACCTGAATGCTTCGGTTAAACTGAACAATAAACTCTCGACCGGTATTTTTCTGCATGCCAGCGATGAGTTTATCAGTCTGGACGAAAACAGAGACAATTACATGGATATGCCTATGGTGAAGCAAACTAATTTTATTAACAGATGGTATTATAAAAATAAAAATTATGTTTCACAGGCATTTATTCGTGCACTTTCCGAAACCCGACATGGTGGGCAGATAAATGGTAATTATAAAATTGGCATTGAATCGGAACGGGTTGAATTCTTTCTGAAAAATGGCTATGTTATAAATCCGGAAACGGCAACAAGTGTAGCATTAATTGTCAGTGGGTCAACTCATAATCAGCTTTCGGAATATGGGCTGAAATCCTATTCGGGGAAACAGAATAGTTTGTTCTCGAATTTGATATTTCAAACGCAATGGACCAAAAGCCATAGTCTGACAGCAGGTTTGAATGCTACAATGGACCAATATAAGGAAACTTTGCCTCACATTTCGGTAAACCCATTTCTGAAAAATGAAATCGTAACCGGCATTTACGGCGAATATACTTATAATCATACCGATAAACTAAAGATAATGGGCGGATTGAGAGCTGATTACAACAGTTTATTTGGTGCCTTGATAACTCCACGTGTACACTTTAAATACAGTTTGACTGAAAAGGTGTTAGTACGTGCCTCGGTTGGTAAAGGATATCGATCGCCCAATATTTTTGCCGAGTACAATAATTTATTGGCCGGTAATCGTAGCTTGGTGATTGCGCCCGATTTAAAGATGGAAAATGCATGGAATTATGGTGTAAGCTCCATGTTCGATCTGGATATAGCCGAAAAAGAAATTACGCTGAGTGCTGAATGGTATTATACCCATTTTAATCAACAGGTAGTGGCCGATTTGGATTCGGATCCTCACAAGGTGATGTTTTCGAATCTCGACGGTACATCTTTTTCGCACAGCCTGCAGGTGGAAGCCAGTTCAGAAATTATGAAAGGCTTGTCGGTAAATTTGGCGCATCGGTTAAATATCGTAAAAACAACCATTGCGGGTATTTTGCG
>CAIWIS010000626.1 GCA_903912795.1 uncultured Bacteroidales bacterium | reverse complement strand
TGTTTCCCCATTTTTGCATGCTGTAGTCTGCTCCAATGGTTAGTTGTTTGTTGTAATTGTAATTAATACCTATTCCATACGATTCAGGCAATTCAAAGGTTGACAAAACCGAACTGTATGGAGTAGGAGTATCAATAACACTACCAGTGGACTGCGAATAATCAGCATTTAATTTTGTTTTCATTTCGTAAAAAGCACCTATGGTTACATCGTGTTTTTTATTAAATAACTGGCTGTATTGCAATCCATATCGAAATCGGAAACTATTCACTTTAATGGAATCCATTTGATATGATCCTTGAAAACCAGATTTATCAAACAGCAACTGTCGGCTGTTTTGATTATTGCCAAACATATAATAAGCGTTTACTCCTAATGATAAATGGTCAAAAAGCTTGAAAGCTATACCCGTATATACCTGACTTATCCCACCTTGACCGTAAAAAAGCCTTGTGGCGGTAACCGTGTCTGGGTAAATGTTTGCAGGTAACTTCTCAGTTGTCGAAAAATTGTAACCTGTAAACGAGTAAGGCAAAACTCCCATACTGAAACCACTGTTTTTCCAAAGCGGAAATTGCATTGTTATGTATTCGAGGTTTGAGTTTATTTTTGTATTTGCATTGTTGTTATAACTAAACCTAGAACCTAAAACTGATACGCCCATGTCGAACATAAAAGTCATAGTGTCAACAGCGCTGTACGAGGCCGGATTTACGGTGTTAATCGATGTTTTGGATCGTGCTCCAATGGCGGTTCCACCCATTGCACGTTGTTCGCCCGAATAATTATCACTTATATCGCCGTAGCCATATAAAGTATATGGCGAATTGGTGTTGTTTTGCGCTACAGTGAGTTGACAAACAAAAACGAACATTACAACAAATAAAAACCAGTTATTTTTTAACATTGAATTGAAGTATACGGTTCAGACCTATTAATACGAGATTTCTTTCTGCAAAGATGGGACTTTTTAGCTTTGATACAAAGTAATTTAGGCTTCCGCCTGTTAAAAATATTGAAAGTTCAGGATATTTAAATTTTAAAGCCTCAAAATAACCTTTTATTTCAAATACAATTCCATTCATAACACCCGAAAGTATGGCGTCGTTGGTTGTTTGTCCTAACAACTCAAATTCCCCACATGGCTCTACCAAAGGTAATTTAGCTGTAAAATGATGCAAAGCATTAAAACGCATGGACATTCCCGGGGCAATATTGCCGCCCTGATATACGGATCTCCTATCAATAAAATCGTAAGTTATAGCCGTGCCAGCGTCAACAACTAATAAATCTAAATCAGGTTTCAAAAAATTTGCTCCTATTACAGCAGCAAGTCTGTCTTTACCCAAAGTTTCAGGTTGCTTATACCCATTTTGAATGGGTATAATTGTATGCTCGTCGAAATTTATAAAATGCGAAAACGATTTTTTAAGAAACACCTCTAGGTTCAAGTTAATGTTAGAAACATTACATAAGATACATGCTGTAGGTGCGTATTTTTGAATTAAATTTGTTATGTCATCAATCGTACAATTTGTAAAAAGCGTATCGAAAACAAGCTTGTCATTTTCAAAAACACCTACTTTTGTGTAAGTATTGCCATTATCAATACAAAGATGTATGTTTCCTGAAGCCATGGATATTTAACTCAAAAATATCGATTTTAGTACTTACAAAATCATTTTTTCGATAGGTATAACCAAAATGCCTTCGGCTCCTAGTGCTTTTAATTTTCCAATAATATCCCAAAATTGTTTTTCGCCAATAACTACGTGTAAGGAGTTCCAACCTTCTTTTGCAAGTGGCATAATGGTTGGGCTTTTCATGCCTGGCAATACTTCAATAATTTTTTCGATATTAACCGATGGAACATTCATTAAAACGTACTTTTTGTCCTCGGCCATTTGTACGGCTTCAATTCTAAAGAGTAATTCGTCCAGAATGGTTTGTTTCTCGGCCGATAAAGTTGGATGTTGAATAAGCAAAGCTTCCGATTTCATTAATACTTCCACCTCTTTTAAGTGGTTGGTAATTAATGTGCTGCCCGAACTAACAATATCGAAAATGGCATCGGCCAATCCTATTCCGGGAGCTATTTCAACCGATCCGGTAATAACATGTATGTCGGCCGTAACGTTTTTCTCACTCAGAAAATCTTTTAAAATTTCGGGATATGAAGTAGCTATTACTTTTCCGTTGAACCAATTAATGTCTTTGTAATCAGCTTCTTTGGGAATAGCTAATGATAAGCGGCATTTGCTAAAACCCAATCGTTTTGTAATCAATGCATTCTTTTTCTTTTCGGCATACTCGTTTTCGCCTACAATACCTATATCGGCTACGCCATCGGCTACAGATTGAGGTATATCATCATCGCGTAAAAATAGAACTTCGAGTGGGAAATTTCGAGCGGGTAATAAAAGCAAGCGTTTGCCTGATTCCAACTTAATACCTGATTCGGTAAGTAAGAGCATTGTTTCGTCGTACAACCGACCTTTAGCTTGAACAGCTATTCGTAACATATTATTTATAATTTCAATTTTAGCATGCAAAAGTACAAAAAAACACTGAAAATTCAGCATTTAGCTCTAAAAAAAAAGTCCGTTAATAAAATTAACGGACCTTTTTTTCATGCAATCTGCATTTTAAGCCATAGCTTAATTGATTTACTTACTGAGCAACAGCAGTTGTATCAACAACAGCAACTGTATCAACAACAGCTACAGTATCAACAGCTACAGAATCAGTTACAGGAGCTTCTTCAGCTGCTTTAGGAGCACAAGAAGCGATAGCGATAGCTACAGCAAAAAATAAAAATACTTTTTTCATTTCGTTTTTAACTTTAATTATTAAACATGTTTTGTAATTCAAAATCGATGCAAAATTACAACATTTTTCGTTATTATCTCAAATGTGGTAAATTATTTTTTAAAATATTTACAATAAAATATCAATCCGTTCATATACAGCAATATATGGAGTGTTAAAAAACAGCTTTTTACTATGATAAGCACTCATTTTAACAGATATTTTATTAAAAAAGAGGCTAGATATTTATAATTGTATATTTTATTTTGACAAATGGCGTCTAAAACGGGGCTTAATTGAGCTGATTTAGAACAAATTTTATCTTTTCGTAGGTCTTAATTGTATTCGGAACCAATGGTAAACGAAGTTTATTTTCGATATATCCCATAAGCGCAAGCATACTTTTTACACCAGCTGGGTTTCCTTCAACAAAAAGAAGTTCAATAAGTTCGGTAAAGCGATGGTGGATTTGGCGAGCGCTTGCATAGTCGCCCTCAAGTGCTAAGCGCACCATACGGCTAAACTCACGTGGAAAAGCATTACCGATAACTGAAATTACACCTACTGCACCCAGGGTTATCAGTGGAAATGTGATAGCATCGTCGCCCGAAATGACCATAAAATCAGCAGGTTTATTTTTGATGATATCATCAATTTGTGAAAAATTGCCAGATGCTTCTTTAATTCCACAAATATTGGGAAATTCATTGGCTAAACGAAGCGTTGTAGTAGCTAGCATATTAACGCCAGTACGACCAGGGACATTATAAAGCAGAATTGGTAGCGGCGAAGCCTTGGCAATGGCTGCATAGTGCTGATATAAGCCTTCTTGCGATGGTTTATTGTAATATGGAGTTACCGAAAGTATGGCGTGAACACCAGGCATATCAAATGCTGCAATTTTATCGACTACCGCCTTGGTACTGTTACCACCTATGCCAAGCACTATGGGCAAGCGTCCGCCTACGCATTCAACAGCAAAGCGTGCAACTTGTTCCATTTCGTCGGCAGTAAGCGTGGGAGTTTCGGCAGTAGTGCCGCATACCACCAAGTAATCAGTTCCATTTTTAATCTGAAATTCGATTAAGCGCGCCATAGCTTCAAAATCGATCGACTCGTCTGTTTTAAAGGGTGTAATCAAAGCTACACCCATCCCTGTTAGTTTGTTATTTATCATTGGTAATTTGTACAAATTCAGTGCAAAAATACGTATTTAATCGTTAGTTTGTATACTTTTAAGGTAAAAAATCAGATTATTATATATGTGAATTGCATTTGTTTCTTCTTCTTTGAGTTGATTTTCGTCTTTTACTTGTTGTACATCAATGATCATATCGTACATACCCGGATAGTTATGTGTACCTACTTTACAGGCAGCATTAGCATACATAGCAAGGTATTGAAGTGGTTTTATCTCGCTTACTGTCAGGTCGATAAGTAAATCAAAGGTTAAATCTTCTAACTCGCGCAGAAATACACTATGTGGCATACCAGTAAAATCAGCATCTTTTTGATGTAAAATTCTGAAATCAGGTAAAATGGCTGTCGAAATATCTTTTTTACGAACAAATCCCCAAGCCATCACTTTTTTACCATCATTGTTTAACGATTGGATTAATTGCTTTAGCTCTACATTTTTTTCCATATAATCACTTTCGAACAATAGTATAATCGAACGAGCACTTTTGTAATTTACAAATCGTTTTTCACGATCACTTAACTTCAACAGCTTGTTTAACCTGCTGTTGAAGAAAAAGTTGATAATTTTTTCAATTAAATTGTTCATGGTTTTCTAACTACTCAATGCTTGTTTAATATCACTCATTAAATCATCAATATTCTCCAATCCTACCGAAAGCCGAATGGTAGTATCAGCAACACGCATCGATTTACGAATTTCGGGTGTGAAATTGCCAAATATAGTGCTTGCAGGATGTATTGCTAACGATTTGTTATCAAACAAATTGGTAGCTCTTTTTATCAATTTCAGTTTATTCAAAAACGCAAAGCTAGCCTCACGCGATTCCAAATCGATAGTAAGCATTGCTCCAGGATATTCGCCAAATTGCTTGCGACTAATTTCGGCAAACTTATTTTCGCCCAACGTGGGGTAATTTACACATTTTATTTGAGGCAGTTGTTCGAGCATGATAGCCAGTTCAAAACAAGTACGTGAAGCTTTTTCGTATCGCAACGACAGCGTTTCGAGCCCTAGCGTTTGCATATAGGCGGCATGTGGAGTCATGTAAGCACCCATATTTCGGTGGATCTCTTTACGCAGTTTAGTTGTAAAAGCCAAATCACCAACCTCCTTTGCTAACGGAAGCAATTTAGGTGAGTTCATCCAATTGTATGTACCGTAATCAATAATTAAACCACCAAGCGAGGTAGCACCTCCCGAAATGTATTTGGTGCTTGAAACAACCTCAATGTCAATTCCAAAATCGTTGGCTTTAAAAGCACAAAAAGGAATTATGGTTGTATCAGCAATAAATGGCACATTTTTCGATTTGCATATTTGTGAAAT
>CAIWIS010000625.1 GCA_903912795.1 uncultured Bacteroidales bacterium | reverse complement strand
TGTGGATTAGCTTTTTTACAAATATGTAAAATTGCAACCGTAAGCAGCGATGAAACAAGCATACCAATAAGAGGTGCCAAAACTATAAACGAAGCAATTTTTATAATTACGTCGCCCTTAATTGCTTCAAATCCAGATGTTTCAAAACCATTTGCCAGCATAGTACTCATAATGGCTGAACCAGCAAAACCACCTATCAACGTATGCGAAGAAGAAGAAGGTATACCTAACCACCAAGTAAGGAGATTCCAAAATATTGCTGCCAAAATACCCGAAAAAATGACTGGTAAAGTAACATATTGCTCAATTACTGCTTTCGATACGGTATTAGCTATTCCAAACTCTCCGATAACATATTTAGCAATAAAAAATGCAACAAAATTAAAAAACGCAGCCCAAAGCACTGCTTTAAAAGGAGTTAACACCTTAGTTGACACTATAGTAGCAATGGAGTTTGCAGCATCGTGAAAACCATTAATAAAATCAAAAATTAATGCTAACGCAATAACCGTTATTAAAAGTATCATTATATTTGTAATATGTTGGTTATGCGTATTTTACAATAATTGTTTGGATAATCTTTCCCACATGTTCAGCCACATCGGTAGTTTTTTCGAGCTCCGACATAATTTCTTTTAGCTTGATTACCTCAATAGCGTCTTTTTCGTTTTCGAATAATTCAATTAAGAATTTTTCATAAATATCGTCGGCAACATGCTCTAAATCATGCAATTCAAGACAAAAAACTTTAATATCTTTCGACGTTTTTTTCAGAATATTTAATTCATCAACTGCACTGCTAATTGTTTTTGCACATTTATTTAATACCATTGCCAATTCAATAGCACTAGCTGGCATTTGCTTTGGATTGTACAATAAAATTTTCTTAGCACAGCTATTAATTATATCAGTTACATCGTCCAATCGATTAGCTAAATTATTAATATCTTCTCTATCAAAAGGAGTAATAAAAGTTGAATTTAATTCGTCAAAAACTTTATTAGATAATGTATCACCTCTTTTTTCTTGTTCTTTAATACGTACATAATAGTCATTGGCAGTTTCATGATCATAGTTTTGTAAAAACTCAATCATAATTTCGGATGCTTTAATAAGTACCGCCGACATTTCTTTTAAAATTGGGAAAAATTTTGGTTCCTTGGGTGTAAGTGCGCTAAAAAGACTGTTCATTGTGTTTGTTTTATTATTTTGTTTTTAATACCTTTAAAAAAAAATTGTAGGACTTCAATACAAAAACGTAACAGTATTGTAATTCATTTGTATTACTTATTACAAAATTGCGCTGCAAAATTATAAAAAATAATGGAAATACAATCATTTTTTTAAAATGTAACAGTATTGTAACATTGCAACTTAAAACTCCAATTTTTTAAAGTTTACATGAGCGGACTAAATAGGCGGGCGAAGGATTCTTTGAGTTTTTGACGTCGATTTCGGTTATTCCACATTACTAGAGATATTTCATCTGAGTTTTTCATATCTCGTTCAAAAAGTTCCTTTAAATGCTGTGCTGTATCCGTATCGTAAATAAATGCATTTGCCTCAAAATTCTGATTAAAACTGCGTTCATCCAAGTTAGCCGAACCTACTATCGAAATATTTGTATCGATTACTATGGCTTTGCTATGTAAAAACCCTTTTTTATACCTAAATACACGAACTCCTGCTTCGAGAACATGCCCCAAATAACTCGAAGTACAATAATCGGATAAGCGCGAATCGGAGTGTGTTGGTATCATCAATCGCACGTCAACTCCACTCATGGCAGCCATTTGTAAACAGTTATTAATTACATCGTTTGGAATAAAATAAGGTGTATGTATATAAATGTACTTGGTAGCCGACATAATAGCCGATGATATTCCTTGCATAATAGCTTCCCACTCGGTATCGGGACCACTATTTACAATCTGCACCTGATTATTCCCAAACAATGCAGGTGTAGGATAGTATTTTTTATCGGTAATTAATTTTCGTTCTACAAAATACCAATCGGTTAAAAATAATTGTTGTAACCCATGTACCACCGAGCCTTCGAATCGAACAAAGGTGTCGCGCCAACGTCCCAAACTATTTCCAAAAATATACCTATCAGCAACATTTAAGCCTCCGGTAAAACCAATTTCACCATCTACAATTAGTAATTTACGGTGGTTTCGGTAATTAATTTTACTTCGACCAAAACGCAAGCGGAAAGGTAAAAATGGATGTAAATAAACTCCAGCATCGCGTAACGACTGCAAATAAAAATGCGAAAGAAAAAAACTTCCCCAATAATCATAGATCATTCGTACACGCACACCCTGACGAGCTTTACGAATCAGCAACACACGTAAACGATTTGAAATTTTATCGTTACCAAAAATAAAAAACTCAATATGAATATGTGATTTTGCGTTTCGTATGGCTGTAAACATAGCATCGAAAGTGCTTTTTCCATCCGATAAAATATCAATTTTATTGTTCGGAAAAATGTTAGCATCGCTGTTTTTATACAGAAGCCGAACAAGATTGCTCGAATTTTCGTCAAGAAAGTCAGTATTCTCAACTTCTTTTTCGTGAGTGGAGTATGCTGTAGAGGCACGATAAGTTTTTCTTGAAATAATTTTCTGTTTCCGTAAATTTTGACCAAAAACAAGGTAAAATAGCAAACCTATTACAGGCAAAAACAGCAACATGAGCACCCACGACAATGATTTGGCAGGATTACGATTCTCAAGCAACAATACCGAAATAGTTGTTACCAAAGTATATGCATAAAGTACGATAATGGCAATTGTAAGAATGCTATTCATACTTAGTTGATTTTACTTTTTACAATTAATATATTTTAAAACTGTATGTCCGGCAACCACCTTCGAACTTTCGGAAATTAATGTTATAATTGGCGCCTTAATACCTTTATTTATCTTCAATTCCGAAATTTCAATTTGTGCTTCATCCCACAAACCAGTTGTAATAAAACTAGTTAATAATTTAGCTCCTCCCTCTACTAATACCGAATGAATTTGTAATTCACAAAGCTTTTCGAGAATGGTTTTTATGCTATTTTCATCAAATTTTATTCGAATATATGATAGGTTTTTGGAGTTTTCCTTTTCTAATTCAGTAAAAATATAAGTTGTAATTTGTCCATCGAGTAAATTACTTGTTGTAGGAATTCGACCTTGCCTATCCAATGCAATTCGTATAGGATTTTTCCCTGACCAATATCGTACTGTTAACGATGGATTATCAAGCACTACTGTATTGGTACTTACCATAATAGCCTGATTTTCAGAACGAATTTTATGTGTAAATTGTCGAGTTATTTCGTTCGAAATTTGTAGCGGGTGTTGCTCACTATTTTCTCTAATAGCATCGATATATCCGTCACAAGTTTGCGCCCATTTTAGTAATACATAAGGTCGTTTAAGCGTTTGTAAAGTAAAAAAACGCTTATTTAATTCGTAACACTCACTTTCGAGCACACCAACTATTACCTCAATACCAGCCTTTTGCATCATTTCAACTCCTCGTCCTGATACTTTTGGATTTGGATCGAGCGTACCAATAACTACACGTGGTATTCCGCAACTTATAATAAGCTCAGCACAAGGAGGAGTTTTACCATAATGCGAACAAGGTTCCAAATTCACATATAAAGTTGCTAATTTGAGCAATTCAGCGTTTTGAACTGATTTTATTGCATTTGGCTCGGCATGAGGCTGTCCATATTTTATATGATAACCTTCACCTATAATTTTATCATCAACTACCAATACAGCTCCCACCATTGGGTTTGGCGCAACATCACCACCTCCAATTGCGGCCAATTGCAAACAACGCTGCATAAATTTTTCGTTCAAAACCATTTATAAATGTATTCAATAATTTTAAAAATAGTAAATTGTAAATGATAGAATAGTAAATGTTACTATCTTTGCACCTATGCAGCAATCTTTTGAATATATACATACCGAATTAAAGGATATCTACCCTGAAACCGAAATTGGTAGCATTCGCAATTTATTGCTTTCTGAAATTACAGGCTTTACCCGCGCGCAATTATTAGCTAACAAAAATACGAAAATTTCCGACAATCAAGAATTTTTGCTCAAAAAATATGTTGCTCAGCTCAAAAAACATACTCCTATTCAGTATGTTATTGGTCAAACGGAGTTCTATGGATTATTATTTAAAGTAAATAGTAGCGTATTAATTCCGCGTCCCGAAACCGAAGAATTGATTGAATGGATTCAGCAAAGTTTGGCAAATTTAGATTCATATCAAATGCTTGATATTGGCACTGGCAGTGGATGTATAGCCATTACACTTAAAAGTATTTTTAAAAAATCCAACGTTTCGGCTTTCGACATTTCCGACGAAGCTTTAAAAACAGCAACTATTAATGCAAAATTGAACAATTGCGAAATATCATTTCACAAAAGGGATATATTAACTTTGCAAAACTCTGACTTACAATACGATGTAATAGTAAGTAATCCACCATATATTCCAGAGCACGAAAAATCGGAAATATTACCAAATGTACTCAATCACGAACCTCATATAGCGCTTTTTGTACCAAACAACAACCCTTTAGTTTTTTACAACGCTATTGCTGTTTTTGCTCTAAAATATTTAAAAACAAAAGGTTTGCTTTTTTTTGAAATTCATAAAGATTTTGGTATCCAAATTGTTGAATTATTACAAAGAATGGGGTTTGAGAATGTAATTTTACGCCAAGATATTTCGGGAAATAACCGCATGATTAAAGCTCAAAAAAACGCATAATTAAACCTTTAACAATTCAAAGAGTCAACTTAATAATAAATTTTAAAATCATAAAATAAATCCATGAATCAAACCGATGTAGAGCTTCTTACAATGCTTGCCGATCCAAAACGTAAATCGTTGGCATTCAGCAGCATTGTTCGCACCTACCAGGAACGGATTTATTGGCATATTCGAAAAATGGTATTAGTTCACGACGATGCAAACGATGTGATGCAAAACACTTTTTTGAAAGCATGGAATGGAATTGACAGTTTTAGGGGTGATTCGCTTATTTCAACATGGCTCTATCGCATTGCTACCAATGAGTCACTTACATTTTTAACCAATAAGCGGTTGAAAAACCTACAATCGATGGACGATGAAGAGAGTTTGATGTTTCAGAATTTGCAAGCCGACAGCTATTTTGATGGTAACGAAGTGGAACAAAAACTACAAGAAGCAATACTTACATTACCCGAAAAACAACGATTGGTATTTAATATGAAGTATTTTGAAGACATTACCTACGAGGAAATGGAAAGTATTTTAGGCACATCGGTTGGAGCACTTAAAGCTTCGTTTCACCATGCAGTAAAAAAAATTGAGCGATTTCTGATTGAAGAAAAATAGTTTTTCAATTGTTAAATATCAATTTCTATCAAACTCTGATTAAACGATTTGTGTTATTTAAAGTCAAAGTAAAAGTTATGGAAACAAATATGAATTTAAACGAAATAGGTAACAGAAAACCATTTACTGTACCTGAAAATTACTTCGAACAATTTGCAGATCAGTTCGAAACTCAGATATCTATTAAACCCCTTTCGCCAATTAAACTACTTCGTCCGTGGTTATATATGGCAGCTATGTTTATGGGTGTGTTTTTTATGGCAAAAATTGCATTTACTGTTTATAACGACAATAAACTTGCTGCAACTGAAAATTACGAATTGTATGTAATGTCGCAATTAAATGATGTGGAAAATCTTGACTATTCAGAACCTATTGAAAACGAAAATTCTAAAAAATGATGATATGAAGAATTTTACACTTATTTTTTTATTACTACTTAGTAGTGCATTATCGGCTCAGGAAACCAAACGTCCTAGTGTTGAAGAATTACACAATCGTAAATGGGCTTTTATTGTTGAAAAAGCAAATCTTACAACTCAAGAGGCTGAGCGCGTTGAACCAATATTTATGGAATACGAAAAAACTATATGGAAAACTGTTGAAGGAAGTAAAGAATTTTTCAAACAGTTTTATCAGAAAAAAAACAACCGAAGTGAGGAAGATTATTTGGAAATGAATGATAGATACGTAAATATTGAAATACGTAAGGCCCAGTTACTCAAAGCCTATTATGCAAAACTCAGAAAACAATTATCGTCCGAAAGTATTTTTAAATATTTTAATGCAGAACGCTCCTATCGTAAAGATTTGATTGATAATTGGCATGGAAAACATAAACCAACTAGCCGCAAATAAAACTTATAAAAAAAGGAAACAATAAAATGTTTCCTTTTTTTTTAATCCTCATCCTCCACGTCAACACTTTTGGGGCGACAAACCAAAATGCTAACCTCGTAAAGCATATAAAGCGGCAAAGCCACTGCCAGCATTGTAAATGGGTCGGTTGTAGGAGTAATTACTGCCGAAATTATAAGAATGACAACTATTGCTATGTTTCGACCAGCTTTCAATGTTTCACGCGTAATAATACCTAACCTTGATAAAAAATAAGCCAAAACAGGCATTTCAAATGTAATTCCCATTGCAAATGTTAATAGAAATAAAGTACTCATATATGAGTCCAACGAAATATGATTGGGTACTAATTCCGAAATTTGATAAGTTCCTAAAAAGCGGATTGAAAGTGGAAAAATTAGATAATAACTAACTGCAGCTCCCAGATAAAAAAGGAATGATGAAGAAAAAAAGACCCATCCAATATTCTTACGTTCTTTCTGATATAAAGCAGGACTAATAAACCGCCAAACTTCGTAAATAAAATAAGGGATTGTTAATAAAAAGGCTATAGTGAACACGGTTGAAAGGTGCGCCATAAACTGTCCCGATAAATTAAAATTGATAAGTTCAATTTGAAAATCGCCCGGACACAACGCAGCAAAATGCAAGTATTCAGACAAATAACACATAAACCTATAAATCACAAAGTCGGAACTTAATGGAGGGAAAATTACTTGGTTAAACAGAAAATCGCTAAAACCAAACAAAATTATCACAAAAAAAGTGAGAGCAATAAGCACTCTGAAAATTGTCCATCGCAGACTTTCGAGATGATCCCAAAACGAAAGACCTTCACTATCATCAGTACTAAAATTCATTTACTTAAAGTTAGAAATTAGTCCCGAAATCCATCGGGAACAGAAAATAAAAAATTAAGAAAATGGTTGATATGCGAATTAATATTACCTCAAATAACCACATCATCATATCATCATATCAACTCATCACCGTATTATTTCTTTTCTTCTTTCTTTTCGTCAACCGAAGTTATTTCGTTTTCAACTTCGTTCATGCCTTTTTTAAACTGGTTTACTCCTTTACCAATTCCACGCATAAGTTCAGGAATTTTTTTACCACCAAAAAGCAATAAAACTACTAAAGCAATAAGAATAATTTCGGGCATACCGAGTGCGAATAAAACAATGGCTAACTGCATAAAACTTTATATATTAATTATTTAACAAAATTTGATTATAATTTCCTTATCTAAAACAGCAGCTTGAATTATTATCACAAAACTACTATAACAGTGCAAATATACGTACTTTTTTATCAACTTCCATTCATTGATTTTAAATTAAACAATATCGGTATGAATTTTAGGATTAATTTGTAAATATACTTCAGAAAAAAGCCAATACTATCAAATTTTTATCGTATATTTGTATGTTTTTTCCGATAAAAAGTTTGTTCTATTTTAACTCAATAAAAACATTTAGCGGAATAAGCATATAAGTCATTGAAATAAAATTCATTACAATAAAAAATGAGCGAAGAAGTAAAAGCGAATGATAGCTCTCAATATGGAGCTAGTAGTATTCAGGTTCTTGAAGGTTTAGAAGCAGTACGTAAACGTCCGGCCATGTATATTGGTGATATCGGCATTAAAGGGTTACACCACTTAGTATACGAAGTAGTTGACAACTCAATTGATGAGGCATTAGCAGGACATTGCGACACAATTAACGTAACTATCAACGAAGACAATTCAATAACTGTAGTTGATAATGGTCGTGGTATTCCAGTTGATATGCACGAAAAAGAAGGTAAGTCGGCACTTGAAGTAGTTATGACTGTTTTACATGCCGGTGGTAAATTTGATAAAGACAGCTATAAAGTATCTGGCGGACTTCACGGCGTGGGTGTATCTTGTGTTAATGCTCTTTCAACTCTTTTACATGTTGAGGTTTCGCGCAATGGTAAACTTTACATGCAGGAATATGAATGTGGTGTACCTAAATCTCCAGTAAAAGAAGTTGGAATTTCAACAAACAATGGTACTTTAGTTACATTCCTCCCCGATTCAAGTATTTTTATTGAATCAGTTTATAAATTTGATATTTTAGCTAACCGCTTACGTGAACTATCGTATCTGAATGCTGGAATTACACTTACACTTACTGATAGACGCACATTGAACGAAGATGGCACCTTTAAAAGCGAATTGTTTTTCTCAAACGAAGGTCTTAAAGAATTTGTTGAATATATTGACGAAGCTCGCGAAAAACTGATTGACAGCGTAATACACATTATTACTGAAAAAAATGGTACACCTGTTGAAATAGCTATGACATATAATACGTCGTACAACGAAAATATACATTCTTACGTAAATAATATCAATACTATCGAAGGAGGAACACACTTAGCTGGTTTCCGTCGTGGTTTAACACGTACATTGAAAAAGTACGCTGAAGATAGTAAAATGCTCGACAAACTTAAAATTGAAATTAGTGGCGATGACTTCCGCGAAGGATTAACTGCTGTAATTTCGATTAAAGTACAGGAGCCTCAGTTCGAAGGCCAAACTAAAACCAAATTAGGTAACAACGAAGTAATGGGCTCTGTTGAAATGGCTGTTAGCGAAGCACTTGGAAACTATTTGGAAGAAAACCCAAAGGCAGCCAAAATAATTGTTGAAAAAGTAATATTAGCCGCCACAGCACGTCATGCGGCTCGTAAAGCTCGTGAAATGGTACAACGCAAATCACCTCTTTCGGGTGGTGGTTTACCTGGAAAATTGGCCGACTGTGCCGACAAAGATCCTGCAAAATGCGAACTATTCCTTGTCGAAGGAGACTCGGCAGGTGGAACAGCCAAACAAGGACGTAGCCGTCAGTTTCAAGCTATTCTTCCATTGCGTGGTAAAATTTTGAATGTTGAAAAAGCAATGCCACATAAAGTATTGGAGAGTGAAGAAATTCGCAATATCTATACTGCTTTGGGTGTTACAATTGGGACTGCCGATGACAGCAAAGCACTAAATATGGTAAAATTGCGTTATCATAAAATTATAATCATGACCGATGCCGATGTTGATGGTAGTCACATTGCTACATTGATTATGACTTTCTTTTTCCGACATATGAAAGAATTGATTGAACAAGGATATTTATACATTGCTACTCCCCCACTCTATTTGTGTAAAAAAGGGAAAATTGAGGAATATTGTTGGAATGAAATTCAACGTCAACAATTTATCGAAAAACATGGCGGTGGTAATGAGGGAGCAATACACACACAACGCTACAAAGGTTTGGGAGAAATGAACGAAAATCAGTTGTGGGACACTACTATGAATCCTGAACATCGCACTTTGCGTCAGGTAACAATAGAAAATGCAGCCACTGCCGACCACGTTTTCTCAATGCTTATGGGCGATGATGTAGCGCCACGTCGTCAGTTTATTGAGGAAAATGCAACATACGCTAAGATAGACGCATAAAATTATTAATTTGAAAATTAAAAATCAAATTTTCAAATTTTCAATTTTTCAAATTTCTTTCAAATGAATATAGCCGTTTACTGCTCGTCGAGTAACCATATAGCCAAAAATTATCTTAACACAGCTTTTGAGCTTGGTAAATGGATAGCATTGAACGGACATTGCTTAATATTTGGTGGAGCTACAGGTGGTTCAATGTCGACTGTTTCAGAAGGAGCAGCTAGCTCTAACGGTAAAATAACGGGTGTAATACCATCTGCTGTTGTAAGAATGGGACGTGAAAACTCACTCTGCACTGAATTAATTTCAGTTGCAACCATGGGCGAACGTAAAGAGCTATTGAAAGCTAAGTCGGACATTTTTATAATTTTACCCGGTAGTTACGGTACTCTGGATGAATTGTTTGATGTTTTAGCTTCGGCCATTGTTGGTGAACATAAAAAACCAATTATTATTTTAAACGAAGATGGCTTTTACAATGACTTATTGAAACAAACTGAACGCATGCGTAACGAAATGTTTATACCAGTGGAGAATTTTAAGCCATTGATTGCCAATAATTTAAATGAATGTTGCGATTTCATTCAGCAAAACAAATTGTAAATGATTAAATAGTAAATATATTTATGAATCTATTCTGGAAAAACCTATTAGGTAAAATAACTCCTGCCGAAGTACTTGAAGCACGTGAAAAAGAGTTAGTAGTTGCCATGAAGCGATATGAAGACGTTTCAAAATCGTTGGAGTTAGAAGAGTACAACAAACTATATCATATAGTAAAGGCTGCTGCTTTTGTTGAAAAGAAGAAGACTCTTCAGAACAGAAAATACAAGGACACAGAAGAGTTTAAGACTATTAAACGCCATAACAAGCTCCATCATTCTCCAAAAATTAAACAATATTTGGAAGTATTAAAATCTTCTGAATTAAAATTGTTTTTGGAATTTAAAACCACTCCCGATTACGAAAAACTTGGAAGCAAAAAAGAGATATCTGAATCGCCAATACTTCAAAAACATAAATCATTCGAAAAATCGGCCAATTACAAAGTATATTGTAGATTCCACGAATCCTATATTATAAAAGAGTATTATGATCTCCAACTAAAAATTGAAGACAAAGATTTTAAACTTAATAATGCATTTTGGTCCAATGCAAATAGATGGCAAACAACACCTGAATACAAACAAGAACAACGTTTTTTCGAACTCGAAAAAAATTCGGATATAGTATTCTTTATCAACGAAAAACCAGAAAGATTCGAAGTTTATAAAAAGCAAATTGTTTCGTTCGAGGATAGATTTAATTGGAATTCGTTAAACAAATCATCCTGGAATTTTGGTTTTCATTACAAAAACCCAAAAACTATTCGCAATCACTCGTTTACTAACGAAAAACAAGCAAATAATGATGGCAAAAATGTACATGTAAAAGATGGAAGTTTAAATATTGTAACCAAAAAAGAAACAGTCACTGCTCGAGCATGGGATCAGACAAAAGGTTTTGTAATGAAAGATTTTGAATATTCATCGGATGTATTGCAAACGGCACTTGAATTCCGACAAAAAGGTGGTGTATTTATGGCAAAAATTCGGTGCTCTGGTAATGTAAACCATGCTTTTTGGCTAGGATCTGATGGTAAACTGCCTCATATCAATATTTTCCACTTTGATGGAAAGAAAATTAGAGTTGGGAATGCCTATCAAAATATATTTGATGGCGTAAATATAAGTGGCTTAAATCCATCAAAATACCATATTTATTCTTTAAGATGGGCCAAAAATGAACTTGTTTGGATGATAAATGACGTAGAAGTATATAGAACCACTGGAAATATTCCGAACGAAGAAATGTATCTCGCATTCAACTCATTTATACCTCAAAAATCTCGTACCGACGAAGGATTAATGGAAATTGATTGGGTGCGTGTATATAGATAAGTGAATATTCTAATCTACAATATGTGGAGTAAAACAACTCTATTTATACTTTTAATCATACTCGTATCGTGTATCGACACGGTACAATCACCTTATCCAAGTATTTCACCCACATCAATTCAAATTCCCGCTGGGTTAGAGCGGGCTACTGCTTCATCATTTGTTATCAACAATAAAGCATATCTTACTTTAGGTCGTCAAGGGGCTAAGCAAAGTGTTGGTTTAACCGATTGTTGGGAGTTTGACCCCGAAAATAATACATGGACACGTAAGTCCGACTTCCCCGGAAAGGGAAGAGTCGGAGCCATAGCCGAAGTTGTTGATGGTAAAGCATATATTGGCTTTGGCTTTAATACAGGCTCATCGGGAGTTTACGGAACCGATACAGTTGCATTTCCCGATTTGTGGATGTACAATCCCGAAAATGATAGCTGGACAAAAAGAGCTGATTTTCCTAAAAAAACACCCGATTCGGATGCTCCAGTTGTAAACTGCTCAAGTTTTGCGTATCAGCAATGGATTTATGTTTTTTCGTTGGGTGTAAAAAATTATAAATTCAGAGATGTGTGGCGCTACAATACGCAAACAGACACATGGGAACAAATGTCCGATTTTCCGGGAGAGCGACGCGCGGTTGCAGTGAGCTGTACTGATGGAGTGCGTTATTTCTTTGGCACCGGATATTATGGTTATAATGCTAACGACTGGTGGGAATATTTTCCTGAAACAGATACCTGGAAGCAGCGTAAAAGTATGCCTGATGCAGGACGAATCAACGCATTGGCATTTTCGGTAAAAAACCGTTTTTTCGTGGCTACTGGTAGGCGATATGGCGGTACATTAACGACAGGCTTTTTACATAATGATATAATGGAATACGATGCACTCAAAGATGTATGGTATAAAAGGGGAACAATCCCGACTTTCGGGCGTGAAAATGCGTTAGCTTTTGTTGTTGGCAATAATGCTTTTATTGGTTTTGGTGAAACCGACAAAGTCCGGTTTAACGATTTATGGAAATTTGAGCCATAAGTTTAAAATGTGAATGTTGGTATGAATAAAACAATAAATGCTTTAGTTTTGCTTATTAGCATGCTGATAATAAACAGTATAACGGCACAGTCAGATTCTGTTTACTATCAAATTGAGATAAAGGGAATAACTTCTACCGGCACAAAATCACCATTTTGGATCCAAAATAATCAATACGGTAAAGTTCCCTTCGACCCGAATAGCCTGTCTGTTTTTGCTAAAATTCAGAAAGATAAATCCGTTTCAAAACAACTTTTCGACTATAATTTTGTATCGAGTGCTTACCTGAACATTGCAAGCAAAACATCAGCAGTATTGCACGAATTATATCTTGGTGGACGATTCTGGGTATTCAATGCAAGTGTAGGGATGCGCGAAGAAAAACATGGTAATCAGGACGAAACGCTGTCGGGTGGAGGTTTATTGTTTTCGAACAATGCGCGTCCAATGCCCAAAGTTTTTGTGGGTATAGAAGATTTTACACCGCTTTTTTTTAAAAACAGATTAATTGAAATTAAGGGTGGAGTTTCGCACGGTTGGTTTACCGACCAGATTTACACACAGGATTTGCTTCTGCATCATAAATATGCTGTTTTGCGAATGGGAGGCACTAAAAGTCCTGTTCATGTTCAATATGGATTAGATCATGTGGCACAATGGGGAGGAAATGTGCCCGGTTATGGACTTCAACCTACCGGATTGAATGATTTTATAAATGTTTTTTTTGCTCGAAACGGTTCTACTTCGTCAACGCTTAACGAACAAATCAATGTGGGTGGAAATCATATTATTTCGCAGGGATTAAAACTGGAATTAACTATAAAAAACTACGAACTGAATGCTTACTGGCAACATATTGCGGAAGATAAACCCATACGAATACTGTGGAATTCGGTGAATGTGGTTGATGGATTGTGGGGTATTTCGTTGAAAAACAATCAGTTTCCTTTAGTAAAAAAGATTTTATACGAATACCTGAATACTACCGACCAATCCGGACCTTTTCACGATATGGATGGTGTGGTTTATGGCGGTGCTGATAGCTACTTTAATAATTATTTATATCAGAATGGCTGGACGCATTATGGCCGAACGATTGGCACGCCATTTATTACATCGCCTGTTTATAATAAAAATAAGGAGGTATATATATTGAATAACCGCGTAAAAGTACATCATGTTGGATTCGAAGGAGAGTTAAAAGATTATTTCTATAAATCAAAAGTTTCATTTATAAGTAATTATGGAAGTTATGATACTTATCCTAACGAAGTTAACTTACGTTCGACATCTTTTCTTATTGAGATAAATAAGCATTTTGAAAAGTTATTTCATTTAGACGCTGGGATTGTAATTGGAGTTGATGCTGGTAAAGCATACGGCAATAACGCTGGTATATTATTTAAAGTTAGTAAACGAGGGGCAATTTTCCCGCTCACAAAATAAATATTAATATAATAATACGTGTTTATGAACTCAGAAAGTAAGTTTATGAAAGCTGTGAAGCTTGTCAACCTTATCAGCATGTTGTGTTTAGTTGTCGAATTGGCATTTCTCATAAATAATCTTCAACGGATTACTTTTGCAATTGCCATATTTACTTACCTGACAGAGGTTATTGTTGAAAAAAAATGGAGGCAATTGCGTTGGGAAAATAGTTTCCGGCAATGGTTTTTTATAGTGATTATCTTCTACTTCCTGCTGCAATTTCTTTACTTTCCGTTCGAAAAAAACACGGCGCTTTTCGGAACGTATATTGAAGAAAGAATACCGTTTCTAATATTTGGAATTGTTGGGCTACTGGGATTCAACAGCTATTTTAAATTAAAGTATTTTGCCTGGACATTTATTATCACATCATTTTTGATAGGAGTATTTCTGTTATCAAAAATGACACCTGAAATCTGGAATAGCGAAAATCGAAATTCACTGTTTGGATTAATCCGTATTCAGTATGTGAATCAACACATGAAACTGAATTACTACTTCAATTTATCCTTAATTTTTAGTTATTATTTGCTAGTACATTATGCACGAAAAAGGGTTCTTTGGCCCCGATTTGCGCTTATTATTGTAGCTGCTGTGATTGTTGTCAATCTGTTTTTATCCGAAGGCAGAGTGGGCTTAATTACCAGTTTTGTATTGCTGACAATGTTTATAATCCGCTATTTTTGGCACAAAAGCCGCATACTTACATTCGTCAGTACGTCGTTGTTTATCTTGTTAGCCATTGCATTAGTTAAAGGTAATCCGCGTTTGAGCGAAGAAAATCTGAAACGTGAGCCCCGTTTAGTAATCTGGAAAATAGCAGTTGACGAGATTGTAAAGTCTGATTTTGCAGGAGTAGGAGTGAGCACCGCTGCAAATAACATGACAATTGAATTTGCGAAAAGAGGCATGTTCAACAACAAACATACACACAATGTGTTTTTGCAAAGTACCTTAGAATATGGTGTTATTGGTTTGTTGGTTACATTTGCAATGTTTATTCTGGGCTATTACAGCGTGAGTCATAGTTTCAGTCTCATCATGTCATTTCTGTTGATGACTACTTTGATGCAATTGATGATGGGAAGTTTTGAAAGAGACCTTAACCCAACCGTTTTTCTGATTTGTTTTATTTTAATTGTTCAACAAGATTTGGCCGATAAAAAGAAATTAGCCGTAACTGTTGAATAACTAAACAGTTGTATCGTTGTATATTCGGATAAGTTCCGATTGTCCGACAAAGCTTGCCCAAAGTGTAAATGTGCTCGGAGGACCGATTAAATAATCGCATTGTGCCATTATATGGTGGTCGATAAACCATTTCTCGCTTGAAATAAGCAGGTTCGATGATTGTTCGAATTGTAGTGGCTCGTTCGAAAATAAAATAAAAATCTGCTTCTCTTTTCCTTCGGTTTGTAGTTTACGGGAAAGATTGTCCATTTGTTTTTTATACACATCGTCGTC
Organism: uncultured Bacteroidales bacterium; assembly: GCA_903912795.1. Taxonomy (GTDB): domain Bacteria; phylum Bacteroidota; class Bacteroidia; order Bacteroidales; family Paludibacteraceae; genus Paludibacter. The sequence goes on along the minus strand of CAIWIS010000625.1, from coordinate 3,308 downwards.
GAAATAGTACATTCCGTTTTTCCATGTTTTATAATCCCCTCTTCGAATGTGCACACCGGTGAGTGTATAACCATTTGATTTGTAGTGATTTATTTTATCTGCAAATTCATTTTTGTTATAAAAATAGGGCTTCAGCGCATACTTCATTCTCATCTCAGTACCGTATTTTTCTACTAATTCAGGAACTCTGAATGCCCATCCTGCGGAGTATACAACATCATTTTTTTCGAATGCTTTCAAAAGTGTTTGTTCACAATCTGCTGTTACCCTGTCGAAACGTACAAGTTTCAGAAATCCGAATCTCGAGATTATCCAAACTATTGAGAATATCCTTTTAACAAGTTTACTATGTCGGAATATTTTTCCGAGTAAATCTATTTGCAAAAATCGGAGAAACCGATTGGTTTGAGAATTGCAGGGCGAAGTGTAAAACTTTGCCATATCGGCAAATGTCGGATTCTGAAATTGAATATTATGCTCTAGGCAAAAAACCTCAAAATGCAGGTTTTGAACCAACCTGTTGCTACTATTCCCATTGGGTTTTATAACAATAAGTTTTTTATTTTTAGATAGTATCTCCATTTTAAATTTGTCTTATTTTCTGAAAAATAGAATCGATTTATATAGTTTGATAAAAAAAACCTTTTCCCTTGTAAATCCCAGGTCTGCTTTGTATCCTTTCGATTTAAGAACTTCGGCGAAATAATGCATTACAGCATTTATATCATTATAACTAAAACCGGATTTAGCCATTCGTCTGATAAGTTTTTTAAATCTCTTTTTTTCAATGTGTTGAATATCTATATCAGAATTAGTAGCTATATCGGAAGTAATTAAAGGCAACTTTAAATGCCATTTTTTATATACTTTTATTAAGTTGTTGTAGTAATTATAGTCTTTAAAGCCCTCCGAAAAGTGCTCTAACAAAATATCATAAACAACATAATTTTTATAACCTGCTATAACCGACTGTATGGAAATATCATAATCGTAGCTATGAAATCCTTTCAGACTTTCATCAAACTTTATTTGAGCGAAAATATCACGACGCATTGATAAAAAAACACCATCTACTACAATAGCTTCCTCAAAAAGCTCTGAACTGCTTTTGGGTTCATGCAGATAAAGACCGGTTTTCGATTTTTTTGTATGTTGAATTATGTTTATATATCGGTTTTCATTTGACCATTGAGCCGGTACATTAGCTATGATTTTGCCTCCGGCAACTCCAATTATTCCACATTTATCCTGATTTAAATGTTTGATTAAATTGATCCCCCACCCGTTTGTTACAAAAAGTACATCTTCGTGCAAAAAACAGAGGTAGGGAAATATGCTTAGAGTTGCCCCATGATTATATGCTGAAAAAATGGAATATTTGTTCTCAGAATTATCTATTGTAATAATTTCATATTCAACTCCTATTGTAGAATTTATATTTTCTTTTAATGCAGTTGGGACTTGTTTATTTCTTGAACAAATAATTATTGAAATCATATTCTGTCGGTGAGTTTTTATACGAGTGATTGTAAACTTTTACCTACATAAAAAGTTTAAATTTTTTAGCTAAACTGTATTTTTTGTTTAGTACAAGGCGAAAGAATATTTTTTGTCGAAAACTCCATCTTTTTTGTATCTCCAGAAATGCGGGTGTGCCCACCAAACTTCGTAAAATTTCAGTTGCTTCAAGAAGTGATTTCTCATCATTTCTTCTTACAATATTGCGAATCAGAAAGCGATAAACAGCATAGGACTCTTTATGATAAACCCACCAGAGAAGTCGTTTGTCAATATTGCTGTCCTGAGCATACTTTTGGTAAATATAGGGTATTACAATTTTGCATATATCAAAAAAAAGTTGTGGTTTGTAGCCATTTAGGGTTACACTTATTTTGGAGTGCCGATGACATGCCACCACATCGGTTATTTGAACAAAGCTTTTGATATTAGCTACAGCATCGAATGTAAATAAAAAATCTTCACCACCAGAGCGTAGTGCATCCACAAATCTAACATTTGTTAGTGCCGTTTTTTTGAACAAACACATCCATACATAATACCATCTTTTATTTTTACCTCGCATGTAGCGGTAATAATTTGTCAATGGGTTTGTGTAAAAATACACTTTATTTTTATTGTTTTCCTTGGGTAATTGCTCCAGTTTAATATCTTCAGCTATCATCATCATTCGTCCTCTTGCAAGGTCGGCATTGTACTCAATTGCAGCATTATACAATTTTTTCAACGTATAAGCCGGAGTCAAATCATCGTGATCCATCATATAGATATATTCCCCTTTTGCAATAGCTAAACCCGAGTTTCTTGCTGCCGACACACCTCCATTCGGACGGTTTAGCTTCACGAAACGACTGTCGTTGAGCACAAATTCGTCAATTATCTCCTCCGATTTATCAACAGAGCCATCGTTGATACAAATGCATTCAAAATCGGCAAATGTTTGTTGCTGAATAGAAAGTAATGCATCTCTCAGATATAATTCATCATTATAAATGGGAATAATAACGGTAATAACGGGATGTTGTATATTCATTTTAAAATTCAATTTTAAGTAATTTCTGCATCCACAGTAACAACTCTTTTCTATCCGCTTCGGTAGCCATATCCAGCGAACCCATGCAGCAAAATTTTATATCTTTTTGTTGCTCAAATGTGCTTAATTTTCGGGTAATATAACCTGTTCCACGGTTTACGGGTTTGAGGTACAAAAATACATTATTTGTTGGTGTTAGATTGGCTATGTTGGCATCGAACATAAGCATATAATACAATGCTTGTGTATTAAACTGTTTTGCACTTCTGAATTTATGTGAGATATTGGATAAAAAGTACGCTGGATTTTTTGTAAAAAAACCTTCCAACATGCTTTTTTTAAGCGGATGCGGCATGTGTTCAAGATGAAAATATGTCCATTTGCGTTTTAGCTTCAAGGCCGACAAAAGCATGGAGTCTTTAAATCCTACAGGTTTATGACCATTTTTAAGTGGTTTAATGAGCCACAGCAACTTATCGAGCAATATGCTGCGCCAATGTCCATAAGCCACAATATGATCGTTTCTATACCAATCTTCGGGCATAATTGGGCGTACAAGAAAAAAATCATCGTTGAAATACACATAATTCTCGCTTAAGTCAGGAATGCGAAAAGTGCAGGTTTCAATAGCGCGACTATTAAAAACAGGCAACACATGTTCATAGCCACTGAATAATATCGAATGATCTACAATTTCAATTTCTATAGTACTTTCAGGGAAATTTTTTTGAATAAAAATATCTAAGTTAGGATTCTG